>NZ_CAUUGJ010000003.1:0-52801 GCF_963544685.1 uncultured Fretibacterium sp.
TCCGGGAGCGGCGGTTGCGACGCCGGCTTCGGGGGACTGCTCCTCCTCTCCGCTGTAGCTCTGTTCCCGTTCCGTAAAGTGTTTAAGGCAAGATAAGGCAGTATGTCATGCGGCTCTCCCCCGCCGTGCCTCTGGGGGGTGGGGGGCCGCGTATGTCGTTATTGGAAGTATATGTCGCTATTGGAAGCAAAGGTAAAGGAGTGTTTCGATGTTGAAGCGTTGCAGGTGCTGGCTTTCGATCCTGTTGGCCTGTTTGTTGTCGACGGCGGCCTGGGGATCGGAGCATTCGGAGTATGTGGAAGGGCAGGCCCTGGTGGTGCTGAGGGGCGGAGTTTCGCGCGTGACGGCCGCGGACGTCTCCCGCGGTGGGGCCAGGAATCGGCTGAATCACGTGGCGGCCTCCGCCCAAGCCCGGGTCCTCAGCACGTACCCCGCGCTGTCCGAGGCGTCCGGCAGGGAGGTCTTCGCACTGGTGGCGTCGGACCGGAAGACCACGGAGGAGCTCGTCAGGGAATTGGAGAAGGACCCCAACGTTCTGGCCGCCTCTCCGAACTACAGGGTCTATCCTTTGAAGAGTCCCAACGACCCTCAGTATGCGGATGGAAGCCTCTGGGGAATGGAAAAGATCGGGGTTGCCGAGGTATGGGATACGGCGACGGGCAGCCCGGACGTCTACACGGCAGTCATAGACACCGGGATCGCTAAGGAGCACGAGGACCTTAAGGACCGCGTCAGCCTGCAGTACAGCCGAAACTGCTGCGGCGAGGCGGAGACATATATCGATGACAAGAAGGGTCACGGTTCCCATGTAGCCGGGACGATCGCGGCGACGGGGAACAACGGCAAGGGCGTGGTCGGGGTCAACTGGAACGGCGGGATCATCGCGCTCAAGGTCTTCCCGGACCGGGGGAAGGGCGCGGCGGACTCCGACATCGCGAAGGCCCTCGACTATCTGACGAAGCTCCTGCTGAAGGACCCTTCCCTGAAGGTCCCCGCTGTGAACCTGTCTCTTGGAGGCTATGAGCCCAACAGGCCAGACAAAAACATGGGAACGCCCATGTGGCTGGCCTACAAGGCGCTGGACAAACTGGACCGGACGGTGATCGTGGTCGCCGCCGGAAACGAGGGGCTCGAGGTCGGCAGGCCGGCCCCCTTCACGGACTACGCAAGGAGCGTCGTGCAGGGCCATTACGTCTACCCGGCCTCCTACATCGGAATCGACAATCTGGTCGTCGTGGGCGCCATGCAGAGCGACGACCAAGGGGCTTCCTTCAGCAACTGGAGCGACACGAACGTCGACATCACGGCCCCCGGGGCCGGCATTCTGAGCTCGATCCCGCGAGAGGCGCCCGATGAGAATGGCTTGCCGTACAATAAGGATTATGACCGGTGGAGCGGCACCTCCATGGCGGCGCCTCACGTGGCGGGAGCGATTTCCCTTCTGGCCTCCATCTTCCCGGACAAAAAAGCCTCGGAGCTCAAGGCGGCCATTCTGGAGGGGGCCAACCGGGAGATCAACCCCATCGCGAAACCCGATCCGGAGGGGCCCAACCACGTGGGGCTCAACGCGTTGGGTCAGAAGCTCTCCGTTTGGGGAATGCTGGACGTGAAGGGCGCGTATGACCGGCTCAGGACGGGGAGCCTCAATGCTCCCAACCCCATCGAGGTCCCCAGGGCCTCTTGGAGCATTTCCGTAGGAGAGGAGCCCGGAAGGGCGGGGTATAGGAAGGTCATCCTCACGGCGAGCTTCGACCTCGCCCCATTGAAGGGAAAGGTTCCCAGCGCTCCGGAGGTCTTCTGCAACAACCAGTTGGAAAACATTCGAGCGGTGCTGAACGTGGCATCGGGGACGGGGGAGGTCCGTATCGAGGGGGTTCTCTCGAAGGACCTGCTGGACTATACCGTCCTCAGGAGGCTCACCTACGAGGCCGACGGGCACCGTTACGCCGCGAAGCTGCAGGGAGCACCCATGCTTTTTCGCAGGATCAAGGGGTACACGGTCATTCCACCGACCCCGGTGGCCCTGAAAAAGGAGAGCTGGAGGGTCTACATCAACGAGGACACTGACGGCGACACCTGCCGCGTCTGGGTGGAGGCTCCCTTCAATACGGGGTGGCGCAGCCCTTCGAGCCCCGATGTCGAAGTCGTCGACGTTCCCGGAGTCGAGTTGATCACGGCGGCGTACTTCGACTACGCACAGGACGGAAGCGGATGGCGGCTCATCTGGAGGGGCAGGATCCCAACCGCTCGGCTCAAGGCGTTCGGGATCGCCTCGATCCGATACAAGGTCAGGGAATGGAATGACGTTATTGAAGCGACGCTGTCTCCGTCCCCGATGATGATCAAGGATATGCGTGGCTTCAAGGATCCCTCCGACCCCACGCCGCCCAATCCCAATCCTAACCCTAACCCTGGGCCCAATCCCGGGCCCAATCCTAATCCCGGGCCCAGTCCCAGGCCTCAGGACCCCGCGCCGGACAGACCCAAGGACCCCTCTCCCGGCAAGCCATCGCCGGAAAAGCCCAGGCCGGATGAGCCGGAAAACCCGGACGACAACTCCGTCCCGAGGGACCCCGAACAGTGGGGGATCACCGTGGGCGAGTCGGACGCGGCGGGCAACGTGCCCGTGAAGCTCGAGACGCGGATATCGCTGCCCAAGCCGCTGGTCGCGGGTTCCCTGAAGGCGGACGCCATCGGGTTCGTACCCGGGACGATAACGGTCGAGGCCGTGCGGGAGAAAGGCACGATGGCCTTCGCGGAGGATCCGGAGGCGGACCCCCTCGAGCGGACCGCCTCCACCCAGGCTCTGAGCTACGGACTTCGGATCGCAGGCAAGGTGGCCAAGGGGCAGTGGGATACGGCCAGCATCCGGTCGATACGCTGCAGGCTGGAGGGCGTCGAGGGCGAGAGGACCATCGGCCTGGGTGAACGGGGAGTCCTCCTGAAGTCCATGAAAAAGCAGGAGCCGGAGGTAAAGCCCGAGGAGAGGAAAACCTCCGGGAGCGGCGGTTGCGACGCCGGCTTCGGGGGACTGCTCCTCCTCTCCGCTGCGGCTCTGTTCCTGCGCGGACGCTGCCGGTAGGACCGTATTCCGTATCCGTGCGGGCTCGTTTGGGGCAAGCCCAAAAGCTCCTCACGGAGATGTGCGGAAAAGTCCCGATACGCTTACGCTGCCCGAGATTCGTCCTGAGCGAGAGCCCCACGGTTAAACCGTGGGGCTTCGCTTGGTCGCGCCAGGCGCACGAAAAGGGAGGCGGGGCACCCCTTGCGGGCCCCGCCTCCACTCGCTCGCCGATCGCCGCGCCCCTCGTCCGCGCTACGCCTCGGCGGACACGGCAACCTTTCTGTAGCCCTTCTCCTGGCTCTTCTCCGTCATCTCAACGGTAAGGACCCCGTTCCTGAAGGAGGCCTTCGCGCTCTCCGGGTCCACCTCGACCGGGAAGGAGATCATGCGCTCGACCTTGCCGTAGCTGCGCTCGGACCGGAAGTAGCTCTTGTCCTCGCCGCCCTCCTTCTTCTCGGCGCTCTTCTCGGCGGAGAGGGTCAGCTTGTCGGCGCAGACGTTCAGCTCCACATCCTCGGGCCTGACCCCCGGCAGCTCGGCCTCGACGAAGAGCTTGCCGTCATGCCGGTAAAAGTCCACGTGTACGTTCAGGCCCGCGTCAACGTCAAGGAAGGGCAACGCCCCCATCCTCTCGGCAAGACCCTGCATCCCCTGGAACAGAGAAACCGCCGGATCCGAAAACCTGTCGAAGACCACAGGGAAATACCTGCTTCTCATCATGTATCCCTCCAAAAATTTCAGGTTCGGCCCCCTGAGGAGGCCTCCTTGTTTCTGACCAATATGATACTACTGACCTTAATTAACCATATCGTCTATTTTCGTGATTGGCCGATGGTGAGTTTTGCGTAGGGCTCGAGCGTCCTCTCGCCCCCGCTCCGTTACGCTTGAGCACGCCCGCGCTCCGCCGCGGCACTTGGGTGCGGGCTTCCCGGTCAGACCGATCCCCGAGCCCGAAGGGCTCCGCAGAGGGAATGAAAAAACGGCCCGGGACTCCCCCGGGCCGTTCGCGTTATCGCCGTAATAGATGTGGCCGCCGCAACGGGCGCTCCGCGTCAGCCCGCCAGGTTCTCGCCCTCGCTGGCCGCGACCACGGCGCAGACGGCCGTATCACCCGTGACGTTCAAAGAGGTGCGCGCCGCATCCAGAATGGCGTCGATCCCCGCCACCAGGCCGATACCCTCGATGGGCAGCCCCACGCTGGTCAGCACCAGGGTCAGCATGATCAGCCCTCCGCCGGGAACGCCCGCCGTCCCGATGGAGCCCAGCGTCGCCGTCACGACGATCCCCACCTGCGCCTGCAGGTCCAGGGGAATGCCGAAGGCCTGTGCCACGAAGAGCGCGCAGACCCCCTGATAGAGCGCCGTGCCGTCCATGTTGATCGTGGCGCCGAGCGGCAGTACGAAGGAGCTGACCCCCTCGGAGACGCCCAGGTTGTCGCGCACGTTCGCGATGGTCACGGGCAGGGTTCCCGAGCTGGAGCGCGTGACGAACGCGGTGATGGCGGCCTCCCGGATCCCCTTGAAATACCACAGGGGCGAACGCCTGCAGAACGCGGAGATCATCCCCGAGTACACCACCGCGGCGTGGAGGGCGCACCCCAGGTACACCGCTCCGATCACCTTGGCGAACGGCGCCAGGATCGCCAGCCCGTACTTGGCCGCCGTCGTCGCGATCAGGGCGAAGACTCCGTAGGGGGCCAGGCCCATAATCATGTGGGTCATGGCGTACATGACCTCGGCCACCGACTCGAAGAAGCCCGCGACGCGACGCCCCCTCTCCCCGGCGAAGATGCAGGCGACCCCGAAGAACAGGGCGAACACGATGATCTGAAGCATGTTGGCCTTGACCATCGCGTCCAGGGGATTGGACGGGAAGATGTCCAGGATGACGTCCGCTAGGGGCTTGGCCTCCTTGGCCGCGGCCGTCACGCCCTCGATGTTCATCCCCACGCCGGGCCGAATGAGGTTGCCCAGCGCCAGCCCGATCACGATCGCCACCGCCGTCGTGAGGAGGTAGAGCACCAGCGTCTTGGCCCCTATCCGCCCCAGCTTCCTCGGATCCCCGACGGACGCGGAGCCCGCGACCAGGGAGGCGAACACCAGCGGGACGATGAGCATCTTCAGAAGCGTGAGGAATATCCTGCCGACCACGTCCAGCGCCGGCATCACGAAGTCCTTCAAAACCGGAGTCCCCGCAACCGACGGGCCGACCGCAAAGCCGAACACGATGCCCAGGACGAACCCGATGCCGATCTTCCAGAGCAGGGACATGCCTCTTTTGCCGCTCACAACAGATCACCCCTTCGGTTCAAGATGGCCGGGACCTGCGCCCCATCGAGAGGGCCGCGGTCCAGCTGTCTTTATTGTACAGCAAATTCATCGTGCGACAGCATAATAAAGGGGTGAGATTCGAAAGGGTCAGGCGGACCAGGCATCGAGCGTGCCCCGTGCCCTAAGCTCGTCCAGCGCCGCGAACAGCGACTCCGAGCGGGACAGGGGGACGGAGGCGCGCACGCAGGCGTCCGTTCCGTAGGTCCACTCCGGGGCATCCCCGGCATCGTGTTCCTCCAGAAGGCGCGTCACTGCGCCGATGGAGGCATAGGGAAGCCGAACCTCGACGGGCCGGGCCACCCTCCGCTCCACGCGCTCCGCCGCGGCCAGGACCCGCTCCGCGGCCAGGCCGTAGGCCTCGATCAGGCCGCGCACCCCCAGCTTGACGCCCCCGAAATAGCGCGTCACCACCACCATGACGTTGACCATGCCGCTCCTTCGGACCGCGCCGAGGATCGGCCGGCCGGCCGTCCCCGAGGGCTCCCCGTCGTCGGAGCAGTATTCCGTCGTGGGATGCGGCCCCAGGAGGTAGGCCCAGCAGTTGTGCGTTGCGTCCCGGTGAGCCGCGTGTATCTCGTTCAGAAAGCCGCGGCACCCCGCCTCGTCCCGGCAGGGCGCCAGACAGGCGATGAAGCGCGACCGCCTGATCCGCTCCTCGATCCTCCCGTCGACTCCGACGGGGCCCGACGGCTCAAAGTAAGCGTCCGGCCCCCGCCCGGCTTCACCCATCTCCTAGGACCACGCCCCGGCTCAGACCGAGTCCCAGTCGGCGGCGAGCTCGCGGTAGGTGGCCTCCAGGGACTCGGGGACCACGCGGGTGTCCGCCAGGACGGGCATGAAGTTGTTGTCCCCGTTCCAGCGCGGCACGATGTGACGGTGCAGGTGCCCCTCCACCCCGGCCCCGGCCGGATGCCCCAGGTTGATGCCGATATTGAAGCCGTCCGGCCCCATCTTGCGCTTGAGCAGCGCCACCGCGTGCGCCGTGAGCCGGTGCATGTCCGCGGCCTCCGCCTCCGTCAGGGACTCGTAGACGTTGGTGTGCCGGTAGGGCACCACCATCATGTGGCCGGGATTGTAGGGATAGAGGTTCAGGATGACGAAGCAGGACTCCCCGCGGTGCAGGATGTAGCGCTCCGCGTCGCGGCGCTCCGCGGGGAAGTCGCAGAAGATGCAGCCCTCGTGCTTCGGGGCCGCGATGTAGGCCATGCGCCAGGTGGCGAAGATATGCTCCATGAGGCCGCTCCCCTTTTCTCGAAATTTTCGTGAACTTCATCGAGGCGGGCCCCCGGAGGGGAAAACGCCCCTCCCAAGCCCTTCGTCCATTATATCGCGACCCCGCCGCCTCAGGAGTCCGCGGCCCCGGCCAGCCGCTCCAGGACCCTCTGCACGCGCGCGTCGCCGCGGGGGAAGCGCCCGCGGATGTCGTCCAGAATTCCGCTTCTCCTCAGGATGGCCCGAGAGGGCGCGTAGTTGAGGTCGAGCGTCCAGGTCATCTGGATCAGCAGGTAGTCCAGCATGGACGCGGCGTTCGCGTACGAGCCCCTGCCGGTGCGCTCCACCTCGTCGAGCAGGGTCTCCGAGAGCGGCAGGCCCAGCCTGTGGCTGGGCAGCAGCTCCACCTCCCGCCCCTCCCTCATGCAGCGCTGAACCAGCCGGAACACGTCCAGCTTGTCGGCGTCCCTCACCAGGCGGCAGAACGGCAGGACCCCTTCGCCGAGCCCCTTCGGCAGCTCCCGTTTGTTGTGCAGCCGGACGGACTCCAGGATGGCCGCCCGCGCCCCGTCGTCCGCGAGCTCCCGGGGAAGCTCCGCGGCCAGGACCGCATACCCCCGGTCGCCGTGGTCGATGGACTTTCCGTCCTGGTAGGTGCGGAAGTCCCGGTATTGGCTGAACCGCCCCGTGTCGTGCAGCAGGCAGGCGGCGACTCCGGTCTCCGCCTCCGCGGCGCCCCAGCCCAGGTCCCGGACCAGCGCCTCCCCCACTCGCATCACGTCGCGGCTGTGGACGTATTTCATCTCCAACATGGGCTCCGTCAGATCGAAGCCCCGCGCGTACGACTCGAACCAGCCTCGTACACCCTCCAGATTCACAACCATGAAAAGACCCCGTTCTCCCGTGTCGCGGCGGAATATTTTCAGTAACTATAACATGGCCCGCCCCCTTGAAACTGCTTATAATATTGAAGCAACGACGCTGCCCGGTCCGGATTTCCCGGGCCCGAAGTGCCGCCGTTACGATCGATCAATGTATGGGAGGTTATCGATGATGAGACGCGTTCTTTCTGTAATGCTGCTTTCGCTTCTTGCATGTGCGGCCCCGTTCTTCGGGAATGCGGCCTGGGCCTGGAGCGGCAGGCTCGCCTGGACCTTCAGGGCCGAGGCGCCGCTGACCAGCTCCGTGGCGGTGGCGGGCGGCCTTGTGCTCGCAGGGGACAGCGTGGGCAATCTGTACGCCGTCCACAGCGCCTCGGGGCAGGCCGCCTGGATCTATAACGGGACGAATTCGATCGTCGGCCGTCCGACGGTTGCGGGCAACAAGGTGATCTTCGCCCAGGCGGACGGGACGATAACGTGCCTGTCCCTGAAGAACGGCGACGTCGCCTGGCAGTACGTTCCCCCGGAGGAGAGCTATGCCGCCGAGACGGTGGTCGACGGCGCGGCGGTCGGAGACGGCAAGGTGTTCTTCGTGAAGGGGGACGGCAAGCTCTACGCCATCTCGGCGGTCAACGGCAGGGCCCTTTGGACCTATAACTCCGAGCTGGAGCTGCGCAGCGCCCCAGCCTTCGCCTCCGGGCTCGTCCTGCTGGGCGAGCAGAGGGGCGTCTTCAGCGCCATCAGCCCCGCGAACGGCAAGCGCCTGTGGGGCGGCGGCGCGGGCGGCGCGATCAACACCCCGGCTACCGACGGCGCCAACGTCTACTTCTCCAGCTGGGACGGCTCCGTCCAGAGCGTCCGGATCAAGGGCGTGGTCCCGCAGTGGAAGTCGGACGTCGGCGACCCCATCACGACGGCCCCCTTCATCGGCGGCGGCAAGGTCTTCGTGGGGACGGCGAACGGAAAGGTCGCCGCGCTCGACTCCAGGAGCGGCTCGGTGCTGTGGACCTTCGACACCCAGGGGGGCAACATGGCGGCCCAGCCTGTCTTCGCCGAGGGGCTCGTCTTCGCCGGCGGCGGACAGGGAACGCTCTTCGTCCTCGACGCCGCTTCGGGCACGGAGCGCTTCACCTTCTCGGCCGGGGCCGGCATCAACAGCTCGCCCGCCTTCGCGGGGGGCGTGCTTTACCTGGCCAGCGCGGACGGGAACCTCTACGCCATCAGGTAGCGCACAGCGTATTCGGAGCATGAAGGAAGCGCCGACTCGAGTCGGCGCTTCCTTCATGAATGCACTTTTGACCTGGCGCTTCCCTAAAGCCCGACCTCCTGCCAGGCTCCGTCGATCCACTGGAGCGTCGAGCGGAAACCGAAATGCCTCAGGACCTCGGCGGCCTCCGGGATGAAGCGCAGGAGGGCCTGGGCGTCGTGGCAGTCCGCCTGCAGGGTCAGGAGGCGGTTCTTCTCCCGGAGCCGGCGCAGCAGAAAACCGTCCGGGTACGGCCGTCCCCGCCAGCGGAACCCGCTGGCGTTCAGCTCCGGGACGCATTCGCTCCCGATCACGACGTCCAGCGCCTCCAGCGCGGCCCTTCGGTACGCTTCGTCCTCCCTGAAAAAGCGCTCGTCCGCGTTGAACTTGCCGATCAGATCGAAGTGCCCGACGACATTCGGGCGCTGGGTCCGCACCATGTCCGCAACGCTCGCGTAATAGGCCCGGATGGCGCTCTCCGGGCCCCCCCCCGCCGCCAGGAGCGCCGCGAACCGTTCCTCGTCCCAGTCCACGGAAAGGCATTCCCCGCCCACCTTCAAAAAGTGCACGGAACCGATCAGAAAGTCGTAGTCCGAACGGCGGGCCACCGGGGCCAGATAGTCCTGCTCCATTCCAAGGACGATGCGGATAGTCCCGGCGTACCTCTCCCTCAGCCCCAGGATCGTCCTTCGGTACTCCGCCTCGGACCTCAGGGATCCCGCATCGAAAGGGGCTGGAGAATGGGCGCTGAAGCCCAGGTCCGTAAGCCCTGCGGCGACGGCCGCCAGGACCATCTCCTCGGGCGAGCTCCGGCCGTCGCAGAGCGTCGTGTGGTTGTGAAGGGTCGAGCGGATCACCGAAGCGCCTCCTGCTTCACCTTGTGGTCGACGACGTGCCGGGAGGCCAGCTCGCCGCGCACCTCGTCGAGGGTCACGCCGCACTGCACCATCAGCACGAGGGCATGGTAGCAGAGGTCCGCCAGCTCGTAAATCGTCTCCTCCCTCGACCCCTTCATGGCGGCGACGACGACCTCCGTCGCCTCCTCGCCGCACTTCTTCAGAATCTTCTCCAGCCCCTTCTCGAACAGGTAGGTGGTGTAGCTGCCCTCCGGCCGCCTCTCGTTCCGGTCCTGGAGCAGCCGGTACAGGTCGTCGATTGTGAGGCGCGGGTCCCCTTTCTTTTCCGCCCCTGTACCTTCCGCCTCCGCACCGTCGAAACAGGAGTCGGTCCCCCGGTGGCAGGCCGGCCCGTCCTTCACCACCTCCACCAGCAGCGCGTCCCCGTCGCAGTCGGGGCGAATGGACGCCACGCGCTGGACGTTCCCGCTCGTCTCCCCCTTGCGCCAGAGCGTCCCGCGGCTGCGCGAGTAGAAGCAGGTGCGCCCCTCGCGCAGGGTGATCTCCAGGCTCTCGCGGTTCATGTAGGCCAGCGTCAGCACCTTCCGGCTACGGAGGTCCTGGACCACCGCCGGGATCAGCCCCCGCTCGTCGAACCTCAGCGCGCCGACATCAAGTTCGAGGTCCATCCTCATATCCGACCCTATCCTTCCTTCCGGCCCTCGAGCGGCTCCTCGATGCGGACCGGGACCCCCCGCTCCCTCAGATAGCGTTTCAGCTCCGGGATGAGGACCGTTTTCGAGTGGAAGGCCCCGGCGGACAGGCCCGCGCCCACGCCGGGGATTCGGAAGGCCTCGGCGAAGTCCTGCATCGTCCCCGCCCCCCCGGAGGCGACGATCGGGACGCTCACGACCCGGCCCACGGCCTCGAGCATCGGCAGGTCGAAGCCGTCCCGGACGCCGTCGGTATCGATGCTGTTCAGGACGATCTCCCCGGCTCCCAGCTCCTCCCCCAGACGGGCCCACTCCAGGGCGTCCCGCCCCGTATCCGTCTGCCCGCCCTCCGCGAACACGCGGTAGGCATCCCCTACCCTGCGCACATCCATCGACAGCACCACGCGCCGGCTGCCGTACTTCTCGGCCGCGCGCCGGAGGAGCTCCGGATCGCGCAGCGCCCCGGAGTTCACGCTCACCTTGTCGGCGCCGCAGTCCAGGACCCGGTCGAAGTCCTCCAGGCCCGCGATGCCCCCACCCGCCATGAGCGGGATGTGGACGCACTCCGCGACCCGGCGCAGGAGCTCGATGAAGATTGGCCGGCCCTCCCGGCTGGCGGCGATGTCGTAGAACACCAGCTCGTCCGCCTGGTTGTCGTCGTAAAAGCGGGCGAGGACGACGGGGTCCTCCACGTCGCGCAGCCCCTCGAAGCGCACGCCCTTGACGACCCGTCCGCCCTTGATGTCGAGACAGGGAATGATGCGTTTTACGGTCATAATCTCTCCTCCAATTCGGAAGGCGCCGATCGAATCAGCGCTTCCTCAGCGTAGTGCGCAAACGAGTTCCTCCAGACGAAGCCGCCCCGCATAGAGCGCCTTGCCGACGACGGCCCCCGAGACCCCCAGGCCGCGCAGCGCGAGGAGCTCCTCCAGCGACGAGATCCCCCCCGAGGCGATGACGTTGGGGATCCCTGAGGTCCTCAGCCGCTCGTACAGCGCGAGGTTGGTCCCCTCCAGCCTGCCGTCCTTCGCGATGTCGGTCGCGATGACGGTCGCGACGCCGCGCACCGCCAGTCTACCGCAAAACTCCAGCCCGTCGAGGCCCGAGCCCCGCTCCCAGCCGTGGGTCATGACCTCCCCGTCCAGCAGATCGACGCCGACGGCGACGCGGTCCTCGAACAACTCCAGGCAGCGGTCGAGAAAATCCGGGTCGGAGACGGCCGCCGAGCCCAGGATCACCCGTCCGGCCCCGGCGTCGAGATAGGCCCGGGCACGCTCCTCCGTGCGGATGCCGCCGCCGACCTGGACGAAGAGCTCCGTCTCGCGGACGATCGCCTCGATCAGCCGGTGGTTCGCGGCCCGGCCGCCCCGTGCCCCATCCAGGTCCACGACGTGCAGGCACTCGGCCCCCGCCTCGCGGAAGCGCCGCGCCGCCTCGCAGGCCTCCACGGAATACGAGGTCCGGCGCCGAAAGTCCCCCTGCTCCAGCCGGACGACCTGGCCGTCCAGCAGATCTATTGCCGGGTAGAGCCTCATCGCCCGGCACCGCGGCCCGATATCGGCATGGTCATGAGTTCAGGACCCCCTTGCTGGACGGAATCTCGTCCCGAAAATCCGGGTCGGGCCCGGCCGCCTCGGCGAGGGCCCGGCCGAATCCCTTGAAGACCGCCTCGATGACGTGGTGCGCGTTCTCCCCCGAGAGGAGCCGGATGTGCAGCGTCAGCCCCAGGGTCCGGACGACGGCCTCGAAGAACTCGCGCACGAGCTCCGTGTCGAACGCGCCGACCCGCGCCTGCGGCATCGGGACCTCGAAGCGGAGGAAGGACCGTCCGCTCACGTCCAGGGCCACGAGGACGAGGGCCTCGTCCATCGGCAGGAGGCGCTGCCCGTAGCGGCGTATCCCGCGGCGGTCCTCCAGCGCCTCGTTCAAGGCCGTCCCCAGAGCGATCCCCACGTCCTCGACCAGATGGTGGAAGTCCACGCGCGCGTCCCCGGACGCACGGACCGTCAGGTCGAAGCGGCCGTGATAGGCGAGGAGCTCCAGCATGTGGTCGAGGAAGCCGCAGTCCGTCAGGACGTCGCGGCGCCCGCTGCCGTCAAGGTCCAGCGTCAGCCGGACCGTGGTCTCCCTCGTGACCCGCTCGATCTCAGAGCGCCGCATCGGCCGTCCCCCTCCTCATATCCCGCAGGATGTCCCGGAGGGCGTCCAGAAACGCCCCCACCTGTTCGGCCGTCCCCACGGACACGCGGAGCCAGGCCCCGGTCCGTGCGGGCCTGCCGGGCTCATCCGGAAAGTGGCGCACCAGAATGCCCCGCTCCCTCAGGATACGGTGGAGCAACGCGGCGGCCGCCGGGGGCCGCGTGAAGACGAAGTTCGCCTTCGAGGGAACGACCTCCGCGCCGAGCGCCCTCAGTCCCTCCTGGAGGGTCTCGCGGTTCCTCATGATCTCCCGCCGGGTGCACTCGAAGTACGCCTCGTCTCTCAAGGCCGCTTCACCCGCCGCCAGGGCCTGAGCGTTGACGCTGTAGGGGTTGAAGCCGAACTTCAGCGTCATGAGGTCGGCCGCGAGCGAGCTCGACCCCAGGGCGAAGGCCAGCCGGACCCCGGCGAGCTGGCGCGACTTCGAGAAGGTCCGGATCACCAGCAGGTTGTCGTACTCGTCCAGCAGGGGCGCGGCGGACTCCGCCCCGAAGTCGACGTAGGCCTCGTCGACGACCGTCAGGCGGTCCCGGTCCTGTTCCAGCAGCCTCCGGACGTCGGGGAGCGCCAGGGCCAGCCCGGTCGGCGCGTTGGGGTTGGCCAGAAAGACCGTCTCCCTGCGGCCCCGGTAGTCGTCGACGTTCAGGGAAAAATCATCCCGGAGCGGTACGGTCTCGAAGGGCACCCCGAACATCCGGCAGAATACGGGGTAGAACCCGTAGGTGACGTCGGCGAAGACGGCCCCCCTTGGGCAGAACCCGTGAAAGCAGAAGGCAAGCAGCTCGTCGCTCCCGTTCCCGGTTACGACCCGGTCCGTATCGAGGCCGAAGAGGTCGGCGACGGCGCGGGTCAGGCCCCGCGCCTCCGGGTCCGGGTAGAGGTTCAGCCTCTCCGCCCCGGCGGCGGAAAGCGCCTTCACCACGGCCGGAGAGGGCGGAAAGGGGTTCTCGTTGGTGTTCAGCTTGATCACGGGCCGCCCGTCCCGCGGCACCTCGCCGGGAACGTAGCGGACAAGCCCCGCGAGCCTGGGATCCAGGAAATGCCGCGTCATGATCTTGCCCTCCAGGGATCCGTCAGGCGTTCTATCGCCGTCCGGATGAAATGATAGCGGGAGCGGTTGGCGATCAGGCGGGCGCTCAGGGGCGCGATCTCCTCCAGCACCTCGAGCCCGTTCTCCCGAAGCGTCGTCCCGGTCTCGACGATGTCCACGATGACGTCGCCGAGCCCGACGAGCGGAGCCAGCTCGACGCTCCCGTGCAGCTCGATGACCTCCGCCGCCCGGTTCTTCCGGGCAAAATGCTCCCCCGCCACATGGGGATATTTGCTGGCCACGCGCAGGACCCGCGAGGGGTCGTCGGAGAACCCGGCCGGGGCCGCGACGACCATGCGGCAGGCCCCGAACCCGAGGTCCATGAGCTCGAAGACGTCCGGCTCGTCCTCCATCAGCACGTCCTTCCCGACGACGCCGATATCCGCCGCGCCATGCTCCACGTAGACCGCGACGTCGCTGGGCTTGACGAGGGTCGCCTCGATGTCGCCCATCGTGAAGGCCAGCCTGCGCGACCCGTTCCGCAGTCCGGCGCAGTCGTAGCCGCTCCTGTGGAGCAGGTCGGCGACCGACTCGCTCAGACGCCCCTTGGGGATGGCCAGGCGGATCATGACCTTCCCTCCTCCCGGATCTCTCCCGCCGCATCAATGCGCCGCACCGACGCCGCTCCCCCGGCCTCCGCGCGGCTGCGGCAGACGAGCACCTTCAGCCCCTCCCGCACCCAGGCATCCACCCGCCCGAGGACCGCGCGGAGGTCGGGGCATTCGTTGACCAGGGCGACGTCGATGGGCCGCGGCCCGTCGCGGAACAGCGCGTCGAGCTCGGCGAGGTAGACGGCGAACCCCACGGCGGCCGAGGGCTTCCCCAGCTTCTCGAGCAGGTTGTCGTAGCGCCCGCCGCTCAGCACGGGCCTGGGCAGGCCGTTGACGAAGCCCTGGAAGAACAGTCCGTTGTAGTAGTCCAGCCCCTGGACCACGGAGAAATCGAGGCGCAGGCGTCCTCCCAGGCCGCTCGCCTCGAGGACGCCGCAGAGGGTTTCCAGCTCGCTCAGCTCCTCCTCCGCACCCCGATCCGGGAAGACCTCCCGTATCGCCTCGAGGGCACGATCCGGCTCCTGAGGAAGCCGCATCAGCCGGGCCAGGGGCCGCGCCCGTTCCTCCCCGATCAGGCGAACGAGGTCGTGGAGGTTCCTGTGGCGCACGCAGCCCAGCACCGCCTCCGTGAGGGGAACGCCCTCGAGCGAGCGGGCGAGAAGCCCCAGGTGCCCCAGCGCCAGGACGAAGTCCCCGGAGAACACGGCAAGGCTCCTCAGCGCGAGCAGAAGCACCTCGGCCTGAGCGTAGAGGGGATCGCCGCCCAGGGACTCTATACCGATCTGCCGTATCTCGCGAAAGTCCCCGCCCCGCCCGCGGCGGAACACGCTCTCGGCATAATGCCACTTCGCCGAACCGGCGCTGGGCTCGTAGCTCTTGACGATGCTCATCGTAACGTCCGGCTTCAGCGCCATGAGCCGTCCGCGCGAGTCCGGAAAGGTGATCGCCGTCTCCTCGTTTAGGAAATTCCTGTTCTCCCGATACAGGTCGTAGGGCTCGAACTTCTCGATCCGGTAGCGGCGGTAACCGTAGCCCTCGTAGAGCTGCCGAAGCGTCAGGACCGCACGCTCTCCCCGGGTCAGGATATCGGGGGATAAATCCATCTCAGCTCACGCCTCTCTTTAGTTCTTTATGCTATCACTCTAAAGCGATGAATGATATTTTACACCACCTCATTTTGGGGGACAATCGGTCTAGGCAATAAAAAACATTGTCAAGCAAGACAGAGTATGTCAGAATGAACGAGACAGAGACCGTGCGGATCCGGCCCGAACGGCCCGAAGCGCCGCAGCCGGTTTTTTGTGGGCTCCTGCCGTTCCTCGTGGATCGACGAAGGAGGCCCTTTGCGACGGCCTCTTCCGATCCATTGCGGCACGCATTCCGGAGAGCGGGGGTGTTTCGAGAACATTTTACACACAATGACGATACCAACCGGCTCCTGGCGGCGGATTGTTTTTGGGATTTTCGGGAGGGCTGCCGGCGGCAGCCTCAAAGCATGGAGGTATTTTGGAGGAGGGGATGAAAAGGAAGATCGTCTACGATCACGGGAAACGGATGTCTCGTTTCCGCTGCGGCGCTGTCGTTCTATCGTCTCATCTTTGTTTTCGAGTCGGTTTTTCAGGATAACGCATTGGAGTGTTCTTTGAAAAGCGAGGCAAATCGATAAAGAAGTCGGGCTCTTCACATTCCCCACAACTATATGAAAAGAGGGTTTTCGATGACAATTCGAGGGAAGCTGCGTTTGATCGCAGGGGTTATTTTTCTGGTCATCCTGTTGATGACCGGCATCACTTATGTCCGGTCGGGAACCATGCTCGATAATTTTCTGAAGAGCTCCGGCACCGAGATTGCCGTAAACGCGGCGAACATCGTCCAAGATCAACTCGATCGTTACATCATGACCGTGAACATCGCCGCGGCTGCCATGCGCCAGATCTACATCGACGCAGCGAATCCCGAGCTCGGGGCGAAGAACGTCGAGTTGCTCTGCGAGAGAATGCTGAAGAACACCGAGGACAAGAACATCCTGAACATGTACCTGGCCCTGGAGTCCACGGGGCTGCTTGCCATCGCGAGCTCGGAGGGCAAGTGGGTGGCTCCCGCAGGATACGACGCCCGGACGCGGGGCTGGTATCAGCAGGCCGTGGCCGACCATGGGACGACAAAATTTACGGAGCCCTACGTCGAGGCGGCATCGGGCAAGCTTGTGCTCGCGGCGACCAAGGCCGTCTACGACGACGACAACAGGCTGATCGGAGTGGCGACCATCGAGGTCGAGCTGGACAAGCTGAGCGCCTTTGTGGTCGGACAGAAGGTATTCGGACAGGGATCCGGTGCACTGGTGCAGAAGGACGGCACCCTCATCGCCTACACCGACAAAAATTATGTTTTGAAGGGCAATCTTTTGAGCGGGCGGGATTTCAATGCGTCTGTTCACGCCTTTGCGGCAAAGGCCCTCAACGGGGAGACGGGCTTTGCCGATTACGTCAACAACGGCGAGAGACGGCGCGTTTTCTACGCCCCCGCCGGCCATGACTTTTTCTTCATCATCTTCTTCCCGATCTCGGTGATCGAGGCCATGGTGCGCGGCCTGACGGTCTTTCTCATCGTCATCGCCACAGCAGCGTTCCTGGTCATCGGCTTCCTCATCTTCGCCATCATGCGCAGCCTTTCCCGCTCTCTCAAGGGTATGAGCGCCGCCACCGTCGACCTGAGCAAGGGAGATCTGACCGTCCGTTTCAACGAATCCGGACGCGACGAACTGGCCGTCATGTCCCGGGAGCTCAACGCGATGCTCTCCTCCGTCTCCGAGACGCTCCACAACATCCGGACGGAGGCCGACGAGACCTCCAAACAGGCGGACACCCTGGCGGCCCTCTCCGAGGAGACCCTCGCCTCGATGGAGGAGGTTGCCGCTTCCATTGAGCGCGTCAACGGCGTCGTCAACTCCGCCTCCTCCGCGACGGAGCAGACCCACGCCTCTATCGGAGAGATTGCCGACAGCGCCCAGTCCAGCGCACAAAGCGCCACCGAGAGCGCCGAGCAGGCCTCCCGGGTGGCGGACGTCTCCAAGAATGCCGTCGACGAGGTCGGGGTCGTCGTCGCGGGGATGAAGGAGGCCAAGGACAAGTCCAGCCAAAGCATCGCCCAGATTCGGGAGCTCGGACAATCCGTCAATGCCATTTCCTCCTTTGTGACCACGATCACCTCCATTGCCGACCAGACCAACCTCCTGGCGCTGAACGCGGCTATCGAGGCCGCGCGAGCCGGGGACGCCGGGCGAGGGTTCGCCGTCGTCGCGGAGGAGGTGCGCAAGCTGGCCGAGGAGTCGGGACATGCGGCACAGGAGATCGAGAAGTTGATCTTGGGCCTTCAGAAGCACTCCGAGAGCTCCATCGAGGCGACCGAGGAGACGGAGAAGCTGCTGGTCGAGACCTCGGCTACGGCGGAGACGACGCAGCAGAGGCTGAATGGCGCCATGGACGCCATAGCGCGCCTGAACGAGGCCATTCAGAACATCGCGGCGATCTCCGAGGAACAGGCCGCCGCCTCCGAGGAGATGACGTCGGCGGTGCAGCACGTCACGGACGCCAATCATGATGTCGTCCAGGCCACCAATTCGATCCAGACCGCAGCCCATGAGACGACCAAGGCCGCGGAATCCATCGCCGGGGCCGCACAGAGCCTGGCCTCGACGGCGGAGAAACTTCAGGGATTCATCGGGTCCTTCATCCTCGACAATCGGGGCGGCATCGTTCCACAAAAGCAATAGCTTCCGCTTCTCTAAGGAGGGCGCTCGGCGATCTCGGAGAGGGTTTTGCCGAGCGCCCTCCTTTTTTTGGCGCCGAATCCCTTTTATCCTGAAGTTTGGGGGACGTTTGAAGGAGCATCCATTGCGTTTCCGATCCCTCAGAGGCCCCAATGTTTCACGTGAAACATCAGGGGAGGAGATACTCGACTCCATGAGGCTCAGCCCGCGCATTTCAAATCCGGACCACTCCGGACTACTTCGGACCACCTCGACAACATCGTCCCCCCGCATCCCCTCATGAAGGGGAATCGTCCGGGACTCAGGGAACAGAAAGTCATCCTTGAAGGCCCTCGATGGCCCGACATCTCGCCTCGGGGAGATGTCGTTTTACCCTATCCTTTATCCCTGGCTTCTCTCCTGAATGAAGGCGGCTTGGAATGAGCAGGTCTCAGGAAGTCAAGGGCTGTTTACAAAATCCTGAGAGAAAAAGCGAGCTATTCTCCAAGGGGTCAAAACTCCCAAAGCTTTGTAAGGCTTAAACCAGCCCAAAACCGCAGGTAAGGTCCTGGGGCTTCGCCCCAGACCCCACCAGAGGACAAGTCCTCTGGGCACCTGTCTGTCATTTTACTTTTCACCCAATGGGTGAAAAGTAAAATGACAGAAGAGACAGGGAAACTCTCTCCCGCAGTGGGTATGGGCGAGATTCCACGATTTTTAACCTGCGGATTTGGGACCAGTTGTAACCATTGACAAAACGAGCCTGTGATTTTCCGCGAGTCTCCGAAGACGCGAAATGCTCTTTATCCACATCTTCATCGAGGTTCGCAGGACTCATTTCCCTTGCCTTTGTTCTTGGGGGGTGCCGGGCGCGCGAACTTCCGCTCAATGCCGTTTCTCATGACAGCTCCGCAAAAGCATGATGCCTTGGATTCCCTTGAAAGTCTTTGCCGTTATCCCTATGGGCCGTCTCTATCGTACAGGCCCATTTCCCCAACACCTCTTCCGGAAAACGCGCGGCGAAACCCGCCGTCCCATCGGGCGTAACAAGAGCGTAAAGCTCCCGGATGAAGTCGGCGAAAGTCGCCTCCACTCCAGCCAAAGGAAACATGGGCTACAGGCATTGTGAACGGAGCAGTCACATTTGTGGCCTCGGGACGGAATCTTATCGATCGTCGGACGGAAGAGCAGATATTTCTCGGCCGGCAAGGCAACTCGGACACGCTCCCTGTGCTGCTCGAGATCGATCTCTTTCCGCTGCAGGGGAGTCAATTGGGTGCGTTTGTGGATGTTCATTTCGGGCGGCTTTTTCCCGGGCGTTTTTCCCCTGCAACCTTACCCGGCTTGCAAAGGACCCAAAATCAGCCTGCGGATGAGCTTGCGAAGAAAAGAAGCTTGAAAGCCGGCCGTACCGCCCCTGGACAATCTACGAGAGCGAAGCGGATGCCCCTCAAGGCGGCTTCTTTCATCGACTTACATTCCAGCTCCATGAAACCCTCTTTTGTGGACAACTTCTGTGTATATTGTGGGTAACCCCAAAAATCGCGTTTCATCCCCGCATGTCCTCCACAATTACCCATTAGATAGAATATACTTTTATCCCGGAATATTCCGACCAAATAATCCCGCCTGAAACCAGCTGTTCTCCCATCCGTCCGATCCCTCGGCCGAACAGGCGAGCGGGAGCTGAAGCAAAGCCTTCCCGGAAGTTCTTCATACTTCGGATCGTGGAGCGTGCGGCCTGCTCTCCAAGGCCGACCTCCTCCCCGAAGGTTCTTCATACCTCGGATCCCGCTCTCGCCCTCAGGATCTCCCCCCGGTCCACATGAGAAAAAGGCAAGGTCCCATACGAGCACGCCCCGCTCATAGCCGCATCCGATCCATCACAGCCCTGTCAGAGCCCTCATGGAGGAGGGGAGGAGGTTAAGAAAGGCTGGAGTCCCGGGGGCTCCTGCCAGGCAAAGCGCCGCAAGCCCCCTTCATAAGCGGGCGGAGAAGGCTCCTCGAGCAAAGCGAGGCGCCGATACCCTTTCTGCGGAATATCGGAAAGGGGGGCAGCTCGCGGGACCCCATGAACGGTCCTTCAGCAAAAATTTTAAAGCGTTTCAGAGAGGATAAAGATATTGATTTTTATTAACCTATATCCGCCGGGCGATCGGCTTTTCCGTTTTTCGCCCCTCACCGTCCGTCCGGGAGCGCGAAGGCGTGCCGCTCGAAAATCCCCGGCCCGCCATTGCCCTGATCCTGTAGAATTCGGTAAAACCGAGAAAACGGAGGCTTGACCGGGCCATCCCGGGTTTTCGGCGTCCCCGGCGGAGGGTTTCGTCCGACGGCGCGGACTCAGAAGGCCCACCACAGGAAAAGGAGGGGACGATGAATGGCGTCGGGGGTGGAAAAACACCCCCGTGACCGAAGTCAGAATCCCGCATGATTCTTGAGGCTTAATGGGACTGGGCACTATTGTTCATTTATGCGAAAAATCCTCTCAAGAGACGTCCACATCGCTATTTTTTGCCCAAAAGGGGCTTGTATATTTCATAAAGGCTGATAGAATGCAGAAAAATCTTTATTATGGAGGTGTAAGTTGTGACAAAAGCCGAGCTTATTGACCAGATTGCCGAGAAATTGCTTGTGAAGAAGAAGGACGTCACCCCCATCGTCGAGGAAGTTTTCGCTTCGATCGAGGGAGCCCTGGCAAAAGGGGAGAAGTGCACGTTCGTCGGCTTCGGCGTTTTTGAGGTCAAGGAGCGCGCCGCGCGCGAGGGCCGCAACCCTCAGGATCCTTCCAAGGTCGTCAAGATTCCCGCCAAGAAGGTCCCCGTATTCCGTCCCGGCAAGGATCTGAAGGAGAAGGTCCTGGCCGTCAAGGGCAAGAAGAAGGCGAAGTAACGCCTCTTTTTTTCCGCAAATACGGAGATTGCTTACGGAAAGCGGCCCTCAATGGAGCCGCTTTTTATTTTTTCGTCTCCCCGTCGGACAAGGGCGGGGCGGAGGAGCCCGAAGGGGCCGGAGAGGAACCGAATACATGCTCTCTTTCAGACCGTTGACCTGGGAGGACCGGGTACCCTACAGCGAATTATACGGCCGCACCTCCGTCAAGTATGCCGAATACTCCTTTTTTTCCCTGTGGGGCTGGGGGGACACGAACCCCATGGAGCTGGCATGGGACGATACGCTCTGCTGGCTGCGCTCACACGGAAACAAGCCGGGGTTCTGTTCGCCCGTAGGGGACTGGGACGCCGCGGACTGGGACGCCCTCCTTCGGGAACATTTCGCGCCCGGCGACGTTCTGCTGGACGTGCCGGAGGCCGTCGTCGAACGCTTTTCCGATTCCCTCTCCGCCCGGGTCCGGGTTACGGAGGATCGGGACGAATGGGAATATCTTCATTCCGTGCCCGAGCTGATCGCCCTGAAGGGAAGCCGCTTCGCCCAGAAACGGGCCTATGTCCGCTCCTTTCAGTCCTCCTGCGACTGGGAATACGTCCCGCTCCTCCCGGAGGATTTTCCCGAGCTCCTGGATTTTCAGGCGGAGTGGCTGCGGCGCAGGGAGGCCGACCCCTCGCTCTCCCTCGAGGACGAGGACCGGGCCATCCGGCGCGCCCTCGAGAGGTGGGACGATCTTCCCTTTCTGGGGGCCCTGCTGCGGGCCGACGGAACGACCGTCGGCTACACGATCGCCGAGGAACTGGACGCGAAGACCCTGGACATCCGCTTCGAGAAGGCCCTCGAGGATTACGCCGGAAGCTACCAGGCCCTGAATCAACTTTTTCTGCAGAATCAGGGCTCGGACTACGCCTGGGTGAACCGCGAGGAGGACATGGGCAATCCGGGGCTGAGGGAGGCGAAGCTCTCCTATCATCCGGTTCGGCTGCTCAAAAAATACCGTGTCGAGATCCTGTCCGCGCCGCGGCAAGGCTGAGGAACTCCGTCCATGCGGCATCGAACGGCAAACGCGGTTCCCCGCAGAGGCGCAGGACAACGATGACCGCAGAACCCATCGCTCCCATTTTCCGGGGGCGTCATTATAACCATTGGCACTGTTTATTCCCTCCTTGTCGCTCTTTTTCATGATTGTTGAGAAACTTGACAAATCAGGGTATTTCAATATCATGATATGCTAGGTACTTTTCTCGAGGCATCGGCACAGGAGCGACAGCCGCGTTCCCGTTTCGTCCTCTGTTTGGCGGCACTCCGTCGGCCCGTCTCGGTGTTTTTCAGGCATCGCCCCGTTTTTACGAGCTCCATGAACCCTCATGAGCCGGGGTTCAAAAAAATACAGGATCGAAGGAGTTGTGAGCGCATGCAGTCGAAAAACAAGGAAATTCTCGTCATGGGTTTCGCCCTGTTCGCCATGTTCTTTGGCGCAGGCAACGTCATTTTCCCGCCCTATATCGGGATCATGGGGGGCAGCGATTGGCCCGCGGCCCTTTTGGGGTTCACGATCACGGGCATGGGCATGCCCCTCCTGGGTCTGCTCGCCACATTCAGGGCGGGCGGCGATGTCGACAGATTCGCGGGAAAGGTCAGCCTGTCCTTCGCCAAGCTCTTCAACTTCGCCATCCTCCTCTGCATCGGGCCGATGTTCGCCATCCCCCGGACCGCGGCGACGACCTTCGAGGTCGGCATCCTTCCTTACCTGGGACCCCTTCACGCCAGCCCCATCATGGGAATCTCGTGGGAGGCGATCGCCGTCTCCGCGGTCTTCTTCATCATCACCCTCCATTTTTCGCTCAACCCCTCCAAGATCGTGGACCAGATCGGAAAGTACTTCACGCCCGTGTTGGTCTTCATGCTGGGTTTCGTCATCGTCAAGGGCATCATCGCTCCTGTCGGCCAGCCAATCGCCCCCCGCGTCCCGAACGCCTTTGCCATGAGCTTCACCGAGGGGTATCAGACCATGGACGCGCTCGCCTCGATGGCCTTCGCGGCGATCATCATGGCCAACATCATGAGCCGCGGACACGGGAACACCGGCGAGGGGATGGCCATGGCCGTCAAGGTCGCCATCGTGGCCATGCTGGGCTTCCTCTTCGTCTATGGAGGGCTCATCTATCTGGGAGCCACCGGATCGGGGTTCTTCCAGGGCACTGAGGGCCATACCAAGATCACCGTCGAGCTCATCGGCAGGATCGGGGGCGACTTAGGCCGATACGCCCTGTCCATCTCCGTCCTCTTCGCCTGTCTCACCACGGCCATCGGACTGACCACGGCGGTCTCCGAGTACTTCGAAAAGCTCCTGAACAGGGCGGTGACGTACAGGAGCCTGGTCTGGATCATCGTCCTGGTCAGCGCGGTGCTCTCCGTCTACGGGGTCAAGTACATCATCTCCCTGTCCGTTCCGGTGCTCTACGCCCTTTATCCCGTGGCCATCGTCCTGATCCTGCTGAACCTCTTCGATTTCGGTTTCAGCACCGGACTCTACCGCGGAGCCGTCGCCGGGGCGTTTCTGATGGGCATCCTCTATGGAATGCAGCATGTGAGCGCCGTCGCCGACCGAGTCAAAGATATGCTGGTCTCCATTCCCCTGGGGCCGGAGGGATTCGCCTGGATCTTCACCGCCCTCATCGGCGGCATCATCGGCGGCATTTTTGGGCGGTTTATGCCGAAGGCCTGACGGAAATATCCGAGTCAAACCTCAAAATCCGTTTTCTCAAAGGGAAGCCCGGGCATCGGGCTTCCCTTAAATTTTGTCCAGGTCGTGCACGGCGGCGACCTCGATTTTACGCTCGGCGGCCAGGGCCTCCGCTTTCGTCCGCTCCTCACAGGGGAACTCGCAGGCCAGTCCGCAGCTGGAGGACAGCTTGCGGGGAACGGGGGCGATGCGTGCCCCGATCCCGGCCTCCCTGCAGGACCGCTCGAACAAGAGCGCCATGCTGGTCGTCTTGAATGTGGCGAGACAGCTCAACGAAACACACCTCCCTTCTCGAAAAAACGTCTTTCCTCCCGGCTCTCTCCTCTTCGGATTTCCTTTCTTCGAGGACCGGAGCTCGCGATTTTTTTGGAATCCGGGCAAGATTATACCCTCCGGCCGACTTTCCGGAACGGCCTCATTTTCCGCCTCAAACGGCAAAAAGGCCGGGGAACGTATATAATGAAAAACGGCTGCCGGGGCCGCGAAGCACGGGGCAAAACGCGCCTCCCTGCAGGGGGACCCCTGGACGGCGGAGGTCATGTTTTTCGGACGGGGACCCGGGAAACCGAAGGGGGAGAACCGCACTTTCGCTTCGCCGGTACGGCAGCGCTCCCCAACGACAAAAGGGAGGCGGATTCGTGCTTTTTCTCATGATCGGGATTGTCGTTGTCGTGGCCGTCGGGGCCCTGCTCAAGCAGCAGGCGAGGCATGCCCTCCCCAACGAGGCGCCGGCACAGCCCACCCTCAGCGAGTCCGACGAAAGGGCGCCGCAGGCCGTCCCGCTTCCCCTGGAGGAGCCCGATCGCCTCGTCATCGCCGGATCCTCCGAGGAAAGGCCGGCCTCCATAGGCGAAAGGGACGAACGTCCCGCCTCTTCGGCCCCCTCGGAGGAGCGGATCGAAGGACAGGCGGGCCTACCGGCTATCCAGGAGGAGATCGACCCCCTCACCCCGGTTCTGGCTGCGGCCCCGATCAGCTCTCCAAGCGCCGTGGCGAGCGCGACGTACTCCTCCGCGGCCCCAACGGCCTTGGGCGGGGATTCGCCCTACTCCTACGGCGCCCCTCAGGAACGAAAGAAGCCGGGAGCCGCTCCTCTGCTTCTACGCTGGTGCGGAAAGACGGGCTCACTCCAGATCGGGGATTTCGTTATCCTCGGGCCCGTCACCTACTGGTCCGACGGCTCCAGCACCACATCGGAGCCCTGCTGCATCGACATCACCCTGCCCGTCGAGTACCCGGACGAGGAGACGCCGCTTCCGGCCGACGGCGCCGTCTCCTACGAGGCCATGACGCCGCTCCAGCGCGGAATTTACCTGACATGGCTGGCAGGGGGGCGCATCCAGCCTCCCCAGCATGTCTGTTACCCGGCCCTGTGGCTCTTCGGCCTCGAGCGCCGCGTCCTGGTCGACCGTCTGGACCTGGGAATCTGCATCGGCGAGGCCTTTCGCCTGATGCCGCTTCTCCGTTGGGAAAGCCTCAAGGACAGCCTGGTTCGCTTCGTCACCTGGATGGCCGTGAAGCTCTGGCTGCCCGAGGAGGACCTTCTCGCCTTCTGTAAGACCTTGGCCGTCGTCCCCGACGAGCTGCTCGGCATGCTGCTCGGACCCTATGCCGGCTCCGGGCTGCCCCTGCCCGCCATCGTGGCCTTCACCCTGATGCGCTCCTCCCGAACCCTGAACGCCGCATCCGCCGACGACCCGGAAAAAGGCGGCTTTGTCCCTTCCCCCATGTTCCATTCGGAGGCCCTGTTCGAACAGTTCTCCCCCCGGTATCGAAGCGCCTGCAGGGGGGGGCTAGTGCTCTCCCGTCCCAGGACCTCCGTTTTTCTGGCCTACGTCCCGACCAATCCCTCGCTGGCCTCCGAGAAGAACGCCTCCGGCGGGGTTCTGGAGCTTCCCAACTTCTTCGAGAAGCTCGAAGCCTTTGTCCCCCTGATCGCGGTCTGGAGGGATCTGATGCGGGAGGTCTCCCAGACCGCCGCCGAGCGGGAGGCGAAGGAGCTGACCGACCGTCCCGATCTGGAGGGCTTCGTCCTTCGCCTTCGAGGAGAGGCCGACCCCGTGTCGCAGCCGGCCGGCCCCACCCGGACGACGCTCGCCGCCCTGGCGGACCTGATGGGGATCCCCTGCAGCGAACCGGACTCCAAACCCAGGGGATCGGACAGGAAAAGAATCGTGGAGACCGCCCGGGTGGAGGGCTATGGGATCCTTCCGAACCTCGGCATCGCGGGGAAGGATTACCATTGGGGCGACCCCGTCCTCCTCGTGCCCATGGAAATGGGCGCGCGGCTCTCCGCGGACTACTGCGCGTCCGAACTTCTGCTGGAGTTCGCCTGTTCCCTGACGGGACCCGAGGACTTCGCCCGGTTCGAGGCCCTGAGGCTTCGCCTGGACGAGTACTTCGCCCTCTCCCCGGAGGACCACGCCCGGCTTGCCGCCCTGGCGGACCTTCTGATCCCCAACCCCTCGACGCCCGAATCCTGGGGCGAGGTGCTGTGCTTCTGGCTTCAGGAGGATCAGCGCGCGGTCCTGAGGAACTTCATGATGAACTTTCTGGGGTTCCTTCCCTCGGAACGGCACCCGGAACTCCTGGGCCGGATCTGTACGGCCCTCGAGGTTGCGCCGGACACCCTCCCGCTGCCGGACGAGAGGCCCGCCCCGGAGCGGGGGAGGGAGGTCGCGAACATCCTCGCCGCGCTGTTCAAACGCTCGTGATACAATGCACCTTCCGACAAGGGCATTTTGCAAGGGTTTCCGGGACGGCCGGGGAGGCTTAAAATATCCGTGGGACCGCCGTCCGGCCAAAAACTTTCAGACCGTATTTTTCAAGCCGTTTTGAGGAGGAGTCGCAGCATGTTCGATTACGTGGTTGTCGCCGACGATTATACCGGGGCCGTGGAGACCGCGGCAAAGTTCATGAACGGGGGTTACCGCACCGCCGTGACCCTGGATTCGGGTTCTCTGGGGTCCCTCAGGAAATACTCCGTCGTCGCCGTCGATACCGAGACCTTTTTTTCTTCTCCGGAACGCGCCGGCGGCAAGCTTGAGAACGTCGCACGCGACCTGATGCCCTGGAAGGACAGCACTGTCTTCTTCAAGCGCATCGAGCCGGGCCTCCGGGGCAACGTCGGACCCGAGGTACAGGCCCTGGCCCGTGAGATGGGGTTCGACACCATCATCGTCGTGTCCGCCTTCTCCCGCAGCCGCCGGGCCATCGAGGAGGGGACCGTCTACCTGGACAAGCACGAGCGGATGTCGTCCCTTACCGTGACGACCTCGCAATCCGCCAGCTCGGCCGCGACCGTCGCCCTTCTTGCCCAGGCGGGATTGAATCCCACCGAGATCCCGGCCGACCAGATCCGATCGGGCCGGACGGCGGAGATCGTCGCCAAGGAGGGATGCTATTGCTTCGACGCCGAGAACGACGAGGACCTCCGGATGATCGTGCGGGGCGTTCTGAAGGCCCGGCCCGCCAAAGAGGTGCTCTGGGTGGGGTCCGTCGGGCTCGCCGAGGCCCTGGCCACGGCCCCGAAACCCTTCGTCTTCGTCGTCGGGACGGCCCATCCGCGAAGCGTGCGCCAAGCGCGCCAGCTGCTGGAGAATGGATTCGTCCAGACCGTCGGCGTCTCGGCCGCAGGGATTGGGACCGACCGGGCCGCGGAGGCCCTCGTCAAGGCGGCGGACGAGGCGGAGCCGCTGCTCCGCTGCGGACAGTCCATTCTGCTCATCGCGACGACGGAGGAAAAACGTTTCGTGCGCGGCGAATACCCGAACGGGGACATCGAAGGGTTCATGGACCTGATGGCGGACACGGTCCGCGAGATCATGGGACGCACGAAGATCGGAGGACTGTGCGTCACCGGCGGGGACTGCGCCGTGCGCATCGCCCAGAGGGTCAAGGCGGAGAACGTGGCCCTGGAACGGGAGATCCAGGAGGGGATCACGCTCCTGAGCCTGTCCGGAGGGCCCTTCGACAGGCTTCCCATGATCTCCAAGAGCGGCTCGCTCGGGGGCGAACGCGCCCTCGTCCACTGCATGGAGTACTTCCTTCATCACGACGAGAACCCCGACACCCTCCCCTGGATGTGAGGGCACAAAGCAGATTCGCCCCCGGCCGGGAAACGTGTTCCCCGGCGCCCCTCTCAACCGTTCCCCTATGGGAACGGTTAGGGGTTCCAAGGGACTCGTCCCTTGATGAAGCCCCTAAGCGACCTGCACAACTCGCTTTCGCTCGTTGGCGGTCTGCTTATGGCAGGGTTCGGGACGGAGTCCCGAGATCCCGTCTTTCGTTTCTTCATCACGCGCGGGGGAAGCGGCGGGCGAAGTAGGCGCGGAGGCGGGCCAGCCCTTCCGCAGCCTCGTCGGACAGCGTCTCGGGGCAGGCCCTCCTGAGCTCCTCGACCTCCTCCTGCGGAAGCACGACGCGCGCGTGCCGGCGTCGCGGAGCATCCTGTGTGGGCCGGGGCCTCGGGGTCGGCGGCCCGAGGGTGACCCGGATCCTCTCGACGTCCAGGTTCCAGCGGCCCTTCAGGATGCGGAGGATGTTGCCCTTCATATTGACGATCTGCTGGGCGGCATGGGGCGTCGCCGCGGCAATCCGCAGTTCTCCGTCCTCCAGCTCGTAGGGGGCCGAGAGACGGGCTCGGACGGGCCCGACGACCGCCGACCAGTTCCTCGTTACATCCTCCAGCCGTTCGATCCGCTCGTTCCGCCCGGGGACCATCCCCTCCAGAAGCTCCTTCAGGGACGTCACCCGTTCCAGGCGCCCGCGCCCCGCTCGAATCGCGTTTTGGACGTTTTCTCCCGCGGGCCCCTTCATCGCGCTTCCCCCCCGTCCGCGGAGTTCCCGCCCATCCGCCTGACGACGACGGAGAGGAGCTGGACGTCGGCGGGCGTGACCCCGGATATCCTCAGGGCCGCCCCGAGCGACCGGGGCCGGAAGCGCAGGAGCTTTTGACGCCCCTCCGAGGAAAGCCCCTTCACGGCGATGTAGTCGAACCCGTCCGGGACGAGCACGCCGTCCAGCCCGGCCATGCGTTCGGCCAGCCGGGCCTCCTTCTCCAGATAGCCCGCATAACGCAGGCTCGTCTCCACATAAAAAGCCGAGTCGGGCTCCAGGGCCGATCCCTGTGGACCCGGCTCCCCGATCAGCTTTTCGACCAGGGGGTACGTCGCCCCGCGATGCCGCAGGAACGCCGCGGCCGTCAGCGATTCCTTCGGCGGCTCGGCCCCAGACGCCTCGCAGAGGCGGTCCGTCTCCTCCGAGGGCACGATGCGGATCGATTCCAGCCGGGCAACCTCGCGGTCCTCGCGCTCCCACCGCCGCTCCAGCCCGGCCCAGCGTTCCGGGCTCAGCAGCCCGAGACGATGCGCCAGCGGGGAGAGACGGCGCGCGGCGTTGTCGTGCCGCATCAGCAAACGATGCTCGCAGCGGCTGGTCAGCATCCTGTAGGGCTCGTCCGTGCTCTTCGTCGTCAGATCGTCTGCCAGAACCCCAAGGTACCCGTCCGACCGGCTCAGAACGAGCGGCGGCTCGCCCCTCACCGACAGGGCCGCGTTGATCCCCGCCAGGAGCCCCTGAGCCGCAGCCTCCTCGTAGCCCGAGGTCCCGTTGATCTGACCGGCGCAGAAAAACCCCCGGAGCTCGCGGTTCTCCAATGAAGGTGAAAGTTGATCAGGCGTTAGATACGCATAATGGATCCCATATCCGGGCCGGATGATCTTGGCCTCCGCGCACCCCGGAAGGGAACGCACCATCTCGACCTGGACGTCGTAGGGCAGGCTGGTGGAGAAGTTCTGAACATAGACCTCCTTCGAGTCGGCCGACACGGGCTCGAAGACGATGGGATGGGTCCTTCTGTCCGGGAAGCGCAGAAACTTGTCCTCGATGGAGGGACAGTAGCGCGGCCCGAGGGCGTCCATCCCCCCCGTGACGAGGGGGGAACGGTGGATGCTGCGCTCCAGGATCTCGTGGGTACGCTCCGTCGTCCGGGCAAACCAGCAGGCGTAGTCCGACCGGTAGACGCGCTTTTCGCCCCAGATGTCGAAGCAGAGCGGCTCCTCCTCCGACCGCTGCGGCGCCGCCGAGGAGAGGTCGAGGGTGTCGAGGTTCAGGCGCGGCGGCGTGTCCGTCCTCATGTACCCCAGCCTCAGGCCCAGGGCCGCCAGGGAATCGAGCAGGCGCTCGGCCGGCGCCTGTCCCATGGGGCCCGAGGGAAAGGAGGCCTCCCCCACGTAAACCCGTCCGCCGAGGTACGTCCCCGAACAGAGGACGACCGCACGGGCCTCGTAGCGCGAGCCATGACGGGTGAGGACCCCCCGGACCCGGGAGCCGTCGATCGACAGCTCCACGGCCTCGTCCTGATGCAGGTCGAGGTTCCTGCAGGTGTAGAGCAGGCCCCGATAATGGGCCGCGTACCGCGCCGGGTCGCACTGCGCGCGCAGCGCCCGGACGGCGACGCCCTTCGAGGTGTTCAGCCAGCGGATCATCAGGGTGGAGGCATCCGCAGCACGGGCCTGCTCCCCCCCCAGGGCGCTGACCTCCCGGACCAGGTGCCCCTTTGCCGGACCGCCGATCGAGGGATTGCAGGGCATCAGCGCCGTGGCGTCCACCCCGAGGGTCAGAAGCAAAGTGCGGCGCCCCATCCGGGCGGCCGCCAGAGCCGCCTCGCACCCCGCATGCCCTCCGCCGATCACGACGACATCATACCGGTCCTGGAACACGGGAGATCACCTCACAATACAAACGACAACGGGGGCTTTGCCCCCGTCCCCCAGTCGGGGAACGTGTTCCCCGACGCCCTCGACCCTCAAGAAAAAAATTAGCGATCCAGGCCGTAGATTTGGGCCGGGACCTCCGGAAAGGGGTTCTCCGTCCCCGTCACGAACACCTGCCAGCCCGTGCCCAGGAGGGCGGACCCCGCCTCGCGCCTTCCCGCCGCATCCAGCTCCGCCCCAAGGTCGTCGAGAAGCAGGACCGGCCGGGCCCGGAGATACGTCCCGACGAAGCGCCCCGCCATCAGGATCAGGGAAACGACCAGCCGCCGCTTCTGCCCGCGGCTGAGGGCGGCGGAGGCGGGCCGCCCGAGACACGATACGACCAGATCGTCCCGGTGCGGCCCGGCGAGCGGACGACAGGCACGCGCCTCCCGCTCCGCCGTCGCCTCCAGCGCCGCGAGCAGAAAGTCGGAGCCGCTCCCCGGGATCTCGGGCTCGACCCTTAGGACGAAGGGAAAGGGGAGGGAAAGGGGGGAAAAGTCCGGCTCGGTCCTCAGGCCCTCCAGCATCCGATCGAGCACCCGCCTTCGGCTCTCCAGGATCCATCCTCCCAGACGAACAAAGGGCGGGGTCGTCCTCGCGGGAGAACGGCCCTGCCGTAGAAGGGCGACGCGATGGCGGACGAGCTGGCGATACTCCGAGAGCCGGCGCGCATAGGAGGGGATGCAGAGGGCGCAGAGCCGATCGAGAAAACGGCGCCGGACGGAGGACGGGCCGTCGATCAGGTCGATATCCGTGGGCAGGAAGGAGAGGGAGGGAAGGCGCGCCCGGAGGTCCGACCCGCTGATCCGCTCTCCGTCCGCCTTCAGGGTCATGCGGGACGAGAGGAGCGCCGAGACCTCGATGTCCCGCTCCCCGGAGGTCCTCGCGGCCAGAAGCGCCCGCCCGTCCGGCGAGTCCCAGGCCACGGCCGAACTCACCCTCCCCGAGAACGTCCCCCACCCGGACAGGACGTTCAGGGACTCCAGAAGGTTCGTCTTTCCGGCGCCGTTCGGGCCCAGGATGAGGTTCAAGCCCGGCCCCCAGTCCGTGCGGCGCACGGACCCGAGGTTTCGATACCCCCTGAGGGCGGTGCTCTGAAACCTCATCTCGAGGCCCCGAGGGGAGAAAGACGAGCCTCAATGGGAGAAAAACGGGAGAGAGGAAGACAAAAAGGAAAAAATCGGGCGGCTTCTCTCAGAATGGTTCCCCTTCCTCCTCAGGGCTCCTGTCGGGTTCAGAGGCGAGTTCGGCCAGGGCCTGGAGGGGTTCCTGGCCGGGCCCGGCTTCGGCCTCCTCGTCCTCCATGAGGTCCTGGGGGCTCAGGCGGGTCGGCATGAGCATGTACAGAAAATCCTCCGAGCCCTCCCGAAGCAGCCGGGTCTGTCCCTCCCCGCCGTTGAAGTCCATGCGGATCTCCCCGCTGCCGAGCGCCTTCAGGCCGTCCTGAAGGAACCCGACGTTGAATCCGACCCGAAGGGGGTCGCCGTCGATGTTCGAGTCCAGGACCTCCGTGGTGGTCCCCAGCTCCGGCGCCCTGCCGGTCAGGCGGAATTCCCCGCCGGGCGAGAGGTGAAACACCACGAGGCGGGTCAGGGTGTTGCGGACCATGATGTCGATGCGCTCCAGTGCGGGCAGCAGCTCGTCGCGCTGGATTCTGAGGGTCGTGGAGGCCCCGGGCGTGAGGATCTTCTCGTAGTTCGGGAAGGAGGACTCCACGCGGCGCGCCGAGAACTCCAGGCCCTCCAGACGGAACCAGACGGTGGAGCCATCGTACAGGACGTCTATCCGGGACTCCGGCGCGTTTCCCATCAGAAGGCGCACCAGCTCCTTGAGGGCCGGAATGGGAAGCAGCAGGTCGACCTCCGCCCCGGCTTCGCAGGGACACTGGGAGAGGGAGAGCCGCTTTCCGTCCGTCGCCACGATCTTCAGAAAGTCCCTCTGGGCCTTCAGCAGACAGGCGCCCAGGTACTTCGGAAAGTCCGCGGGCGTCGAGCTGGCGACGGAGCCCTCGGAGATGGCCCGGGCGAGATCCGCCGCGACGATGGTGCACAGGGGGTCCGCCCCGTCGCTTCGGGGGATGTTGGGGAATTCCGAGACCGGCCAGGTGGCGAAGCGGGTCCGGTTCCTCCCCGCGGAGAGCGTGCCCCTCTCGTCGTCGATCTCCAGTGAGACCTTGTCGTGGGGCGTTTTTTTGAGAAATTCCCCGAAGATTCGGACCGGCAGGACCGCCGAACCCGCGGTGACGGTACGGACGCCCTGAGCCGAGCAGCGTATCGCGGTCTTGAAGTCCGTGGCCTCCAGGTACGTCTCTTCCTCGGAGGCCGTGATCAGAATGCCGCTTACGGCGCTGATGGTGCTTTTGGTGCTGCTGGAGCGCTCGGTCATCTGCCAGGCCTTCAGGAACTCCAGGCGGTCGAGCTCTATCTTCATCGTGTTCACCGTTCCCTTCCGTGCGCTTTTCTGTCCCGGGTTCCGTCGAGGGGGCTGTGAAGAACCTCCTTGTGGACAGTTGTCCTCGTGTTCTTTTTTTTAGAGTAGAGACAGCAGTAGTAGTGTTGAACAAGGTTGTGGATATCCTGTCCGCCGTCCGTCGCCCGCGCTTTTCGGGCGGTGTGGGCCGGCGGTGGATCCGCCGTGGAGGACCTGTGGATTCCGTGTACGCTTTCGCGGTTTTCCGGGGAGGGTTGTGGAAAACTGTCGGCCGTCCCCATACGCCTTCACAACTTGTTCCGTATGTTGTCCACAGCCCGTTTCACGTCCGGGTCGGACTTGACGAGCTGCTCGATCTTCCTCTGAGCGTGGATGACGGTCGTGTGGTCCTTCTTGCGGAAGGCGTGCCCGATCCGCTGAAGGCTGATGTCCGTGAGTTCGCGGCAGAGGTACATGGCGATCTGGCGGGCCAGGGCGATCTCCGCCGTGCGCTTGGATCCGGTGAGGTCGTCCGGGTTCATGCCGAAGTTCTCGGCCACGACGGCCTGGATGCTCTCGATCGTCACGGGGCCCTTCAGGTCCATGCGGAGGATGTCCTTGAGCCAGACGGAGGTCTTCTCGATCGTGACGGCCTCCCCGGAGAGCTCCGCGCATGCGATGACGCGATTGAGGGCCCCCTCCAGCTCCCGGATGTTGCTGGGGATGTGCTGGGCCAGGAAGTGGATGACCTCGTCGGGCATCTCGTACTCCCGGGACAGCGCCTTTTTCTGGAGGATGGCGATGCGGGTCTCCAGGTCCGGCGGCTGGATGTCCGTCACCAGCCCCCAGGCGAAGCGGCTGATCAGCCGGTCCTCGATGTTCTGGAGCTCGGAGGGCTGGCGGTCCGAACAGATGACGACCTGCTTGTTGCCCTCGTGAAGGGTGTTGAAGGTGTGGAAGAACTCCTCCTGGCTCTGGCCCTTGTTGCCGAGAAACTGGATGTCGTCGATCAGCAGGATGTCCACGTTGCGGTAGCGTTCCTTGAACTGGGGCATCTTCGAGGAGCCGATGGCCTGGACGAACTCGTTCAGGAACTTCTCCGCACTGAGGTAGAGCGCCCTCAGCCCGTGCGAGCGCGAGAGCGCGTAGTGGCAGATGGCGTGCATCAGGTGCGTCTTGCCGAGGCCGACCCCGCCCCAGATGAAGAGCGGGTTGTACGCCTTTCCCGGCATCTCCGCGACGGCCAGGCTGGCCGCGTGGGCGAGGCGGTTGGACTTGCCCACGACGAAGGTGGAGAAGGTGTAGTTCGGGTTCAGGTTGGCCCGGTTCGGCTCCGGCCGGCTGGCCTCCTCGGCGCGGGCCACCCACTCCCGCTTCTTGTCCTCCCCCTCGGGGTGGACGCTGGCCCTGAGGCGGATGCCCCTGACCGCTCCGCCGGCTCGAGCGGAACGGTTCAGCTCGCCCAGAAAGTTCTTGGCGATGTACTCCTGCGTGAAGGGATTCGACGTATCGACCACCAGCTCGTCCTCCTCCAGGGCCACGGGCACGCACGTGGTCAGCCACAGCGAGACCGCGCCCTCCGGCAGAACGGCGCCCTGGACGATTCCGTCCCATAGTTCCTTCAGTTCCCTCATGTCCTTCTGCAATCCGTTTCACCCCTGCAATGGAGTCTGTCCCCCGTTGCGGCAGGCCGCAAAATACCGGTTTTCTCCCGGCCGTCCGGTCCGGAACGGCGTCTTTCGTTTTTTCCTCATGAGGTGCACAGGTTCGTCCACAAAGAGTCTCCTGATTGGAGCTCGTTCAGCCCAATTATACACTTATCCACAGGTAAACCCCGGAAATGGTGTGGATAAATCCGAACGGGCGTCGGAACGCACCCCTCGAGGCGGAGCCGGTTCGTATGTCGGGAAGTTAATGATATCATGGTGCGAAAGAGGGCTTTTCGGAAAACGGAAAGTATGGATTGGGTAAGGAGGAACGCTGAACGATGTACGTCCGGGAATTGACGGTTCTGCCGTCCGACGCGTCCTGTCACGGCGAGCTGAAGCTGCATGGGCTGCTGAACCATCTGCAGGATACAGCCAGCTTGGCGGCGACCGGACTGGAGGGCGGCCCCACACAGGTGCTGGCCCGCGGCTACGCCTGGGTGCTGCTCCGCTACGAGGTGGAACTGCTGCGGCGCCTGCCGGAGATGGATGAGCGCTTCGTCATCAAAACCTTTCACGATATGAATCACGGCTACCATACCCTGCGCGTCTTCCAGGTGGAGACGCCGTCGGGGGTTCCGCTGGTCTGGGCCAAGACCTCCTGGCTCCTGCTGGACCTGGCCGCCGGCCGGCCCGTGCGTCCGGCGGCATATCTCCCCGGGTTCCTGGACCGCGACACGGAGCCGATCGATCCCGACTTCCGCGACATCCCCGACTTTTCCGAGCTCGGCGATGCCGGGGAGATTCATGAGACCGTCTATCCGGTCCGGTTTCACGACCTGGATGCCAATGGGCACGTCAACAACGCTGTCTACTTCGAGTGGGTCTTCGAGGCGACCCCGATCGACCTCATGGCCTGGGGCCCGAGGTCGATCTCCGCCTCGTTCCGCGCAAGCGCCAAATTGGGCGACGTCCTGACGGTCCGGGCCCGCGAGCTTAAGGGGCCCCGCTCCGGCGAGGCGCGGACGTTCGTCTACGAGATCGCCGGCGCGGCCCGCGGGAGCGGCCGGTCCCTGACCACATTTTCCTGCGTTTGGGAGCCGCACCGCTCATGAATATCGTCATCGTCGGAGCCGGGGAGGTCGGGCGCAGCGTCGCCGCCACCCTGGCCGCGGAGGGGCACGACATCAACCTGGTGGAGCAGAACGAGGAGCATGCGGAGCACGTGGCGGAGGAGCTGGACGTCCGCGTCGTCTGCGGCAACGGGGCACGGCCCCAGGTGCTCTACGACGCCGGGGTCCGGGAGGGCTGCACGGTCGACCTTCTCGTGGCCTGCACGGATCGGGACGAGGTCAACATGCTCTCCTGCTGGATCGCGCGTCATGCGGGGGTCCGCAGGGTCATCTCCCGGGTGCGGGGGCTCGAGTTCACGGACTCCCCGACCTGGGGGCGGGACCTGGGCATCGACCTCATGCTCTCGCCCGAGCGGTCCGTCGCGCGGGAGATACTGGAGCTTCTGTCCGTCAGCACGGCCGTGCGGACGGCGGAGCTGCTGGGCGGCCGCGCGGCCATCTACGCCTTCCGCATTGCGGAGGGCTCCCCTCTGGTGAATCTCTCCCTCAAGGAGATTCGCAGGGACCATCCGGACCTGGTGGCGATCGTGGTCTACGTGGAGCGCTCGGAGGGGGAGCGGTCGGAGGGCGAGAATATCGTACCGGACGGCGACACGGTACTGAAGGCCGGGGACCTCTGCTACGTCGTCTCCTACCGGGAACAGGTCTGGATGCTGGAGAGGCTCTTTCAGCTCAGGAGCACCCGGCCCCTGCGCAAGGTGTTCGTGGTGGGCGGGGGCAAGCTGGGCTATCAGGTCGTCCAGAGGATCCAGAAGGAGTACGGCAACGTCAGGATCCGTCTGATCGACCACGACCCGCATCAGTGTGAAAAGCTGGCCGGGGAGCTGGGCGAGGCTCTGGTCCTGAACGGGGACGGGGCCGACCGGGCGCTCCTGCTGGAGGAGGGCATCGAGGAGGCGGACGGCTACGTCTGCGCCACGGACTCCGACGAGGTCAACCTGGTCTACGCCGCCATCGCCAAGTCCATGGGGGCGCGCAAGAGCATCGCGGTCGTGCGGCGGCATCTCTATCGGGACATGCCGAACCACATGCCCGTCGATGCCGTGGTGGACTCCAACGAGGCGCTGGCCGCGATGATCCTGAGGACCATCCGCTACCCCGGGCACGCCCGGGCCCTGTCCATCATCGAGAAGATCGACGCGGAGATGCTGGAGATCGTCCTGCCCGCGGAGCACGGCCTGACGGACATCCCGCTTGCGGAGCTGAAGCTGCCGAAGGGGGTCCTGGTGGCGCTGCTGGGCAGGAAGGAGAAGGTGGTGGTCCCGAACGGGGCCACGCGGCTTCAGGCCGGCGACCATCTCATCCTGTTCGCCTCCACGTCCCTCATGCGCGAGGCGATGGAGCTGTTCGGCGGGGCCGACGGGGAGCGGTCATGAGGCTGGGCGTCGTCCTTCGGGTGCTCTCGCTCATCTCCCTCATCGTCTCCCTCTTTATGATCTTCCCCCTGGCCTTGGCGGTCTGTGACGGGGCCGCGGGCCGGCTCGCCTTCCTCGCCTCCCTCGCCGTCGGCCTGCTGATCAGCCTCGGCTTCTTTCTGGCCGGAAAGCGCGGGACCGACTATCAGCAGCTGGGCATCCACGAGGCCATCGCCGTCGTGGGGTTCTCCTGGGTGATCGCCTCGGCCGTCGGGGCCCTGCCCTATCTGTTCTCGGGCGCCGCGTCGACCTACGCGGACGCCTTCTTCGAGACCATGTCGGGGTTCACCACGACCGGGGCCACCATCCTGACGGACATCGAGGGGCTTCCCCGTGGGCTCCTCCTCTGGCGCAGCCTGACGCACTGGATAGGCGGGATGGGGATCATCGTCCTGAGCCTCGCCGTGCTCCCCTTCCTCGGGGTCGGGGGGATGGAGCTCTACAAGGCGGAGGTTCCCGGCCCGACGCCCGAGAAGATCACCCCGAGGGTCCAGCAGACGGCCCTCTACCTCTGGGGCGTCTACGTCCTGCTGACCGCACTGGAGACGGCCTTTCTGACCGCCGGGGGCATGGGGTTCTTCGATGCCCTGAACCACAGCTTCTCCACCATCGCCACGGGGGGGTTTTCGACGAAGAACGCCTCGGTGGGACATTTCCACAGCGCCTACGTCGAGTGGGTGATCACCGTCTTCATGTTCGTCTCCGGGATCAACTTCTCCCTGCATTTTTTGATGCTCACGGGGCGCTTTCGCGGGGCCCTTCGGGACGAGGAGCTGCGTTGCTACTCCGTCCTGACCGTTGCGGCCTCGGTCGCCATCGCGTTTTTTCTGCTTCGCCAAGACCTCTTCGATCGGGTGGAGCCGGCTTTGCGCGCTGCGGCCTTTCACGTCGTGAGCCTGATGACCACCACGGGGTTCGTTACGACGAACTACGACCTGTGGCCGGAGTTCGCCCGTTTTCTTCTGCTTCTGCTGATGATCGTCGGGGCCTGTGCGGGCTCCACCGGCGGAGGATGCAAGGTCGTGCGCTTCCTGCTGCTGGGGCGGCAGATCCGCGCCGAGGTCCGCAGCCTGCTGCATCCCAGGGCGATCGTCAATACGCGGGTCAACGGCCGGGTGGTCTCGATACGGTCCCTGAGCTCCGTCACGGCCTTCTTCATGCTCTACATCGCCATCCTGGTCCTCTCCACCCTCGTGCTGACCGCTTTCGGACACCCCAGGCTGGACTTCGTGGCCTCCCTGTCCGGGGTCGTCGCCTGCCTCGGCAACGTGGGGCCGGGGCTCGCCTCGCTGGGGCCGGTGGAGAACTTTTCCTGGCTGCCCGAGGGAGTCAAGTGGATCCTCTCGTTCTGCATGCTGGCCGGACGGCTGGAGCTCTTCGCCGTGATTCTCCTGTTCGTGCCGGAGACCTGGACGCGCTGAGCCTTCTCGAAGGAAACGCCGCTTGAGAATGAAAAGGCCTATTTATCAAGAGTAAATTTCGGGTAAAAATCTCCAACGCTTCCCTAAGGAACGCCTCCCCCCGACTCTGGTAGAATGGGTGGCGTGTCCCGCCGGGGTGCGGGGGTTTTGGGGGAACTTTTCGGTTCAACGGCTTTTTGCCGTTTCTTCGAGAGGTGCTGACTGTTGCGATGATGGGTTTGATCGTTCATGGGAGCTAAAAATCGGAAATCCACCGGGCGGCATCCGTCCGTGGACGAGGGCGCGAAACGGAAGGAGGAGGCGTTCCCCTTTACCGCGGAAAGGATCGGGACCGCGGAACCGCCCCGTCCTGCGCGCCGGGGCTTCGGACTGCTGGAGGCCACGTCCTTCCTGTGCGGCGCGTGCGTTATGATTCTGGAGATGACGGGGTCGCGTCTCGTCGCGCCCTTTTTTGGGACGTCCCTGGTCGTGTGGACGGCCCTGATCGGGGTCGTCATGGCGAGCCTCTGTGCGGGCAACTGGGCGGGAGGGCTTCTGGCGGACCGCCGCCCGGAACGCCGCGTGCTGGCCCGGATCGTCCTCCTGTCGGCGGTCTGCACGGGCTGCCTGGCGTGGGCGGGCAACGCGGTGCTCTCGTTCCTCGGCGGGCTGAACCTGAACCTTTATCTGGCCGTGGTCCTCGCGGCCCTGCTGATCTTCGCGCTCCCGAGCCTGCTCCTGGGCATGGTCTCCCCCTTCGTCATCCGCCTCGCGATGGACGACGTCGGCACCTCGGGGGGGACGGTGGGGCGCTTCTCGGCGCTCTCGTCCGCGGGCAGCATTCTGGGGACCTTTCTGGGAGGGTTCATCCTGATCTCCCTCGCTCCGTCGGGGGTCATCCTCCTGATGCTGGCGACCGTCCTGGCCGTTCTGGCCCTGCTGCTCCGCCTGCCGGTTTGGAAGGGCACTCTCCTGGTCCTGTGCCTGCTCGCGGCCGCTGCCGTGGCCGCGAAGACGGGGGGGCTGCCGATGATGCCCGTGGGCGTGCATATCGAGACGCTCTACAACCACATCTCCATCGTGGAGAGCAATCAGGCGGACGGGCGGCGCGTCCGGATTCTGATGACGGACCCGCAGGGCGCACAGTCCCTGATGTACACGGACGATCCCAACGAGCTCGTGAGCGACTACACGAAGTTCTACGACCTCGCCTTTCACTTCAAGCCCGACACGAAGAATATCCTGATGCTGGGCGGCGGAGGCTACTGTGTGCCCCGCCACGTCCTGGCGGAGCGTCCCGGGGTCTCGTTCGACGTCGTCGAGCTGGACCCCGGCATCACGGAGGCGGCGCGGCAGTATTTCTCCATCCCGGAGGACCCGCGCCTGCGCATCTTTCACGAGGATGCGCGGGCGTTCCTGAACCGGGAGGCGCGGGACCCCGGGCGTCGGGGCTCCTACGACGCCGTCTTCATGGACGTCTTCGGGTCGTGGTACTCCATCCCCTTCCACCTGGCGACGGTGGAGGCCGCGCAGCGCATGCACGATCTGCTGAGCCCGGACGGGGTGCTGATCGTCAACGTCATCGCCTCGCTCCAGGGGCCCCGCAGCGGGGTGTTCCACGGGATCTACGCGGCGCTCGAGTCGGTATTCCCAAGGCTCCTGATCTTCCCGGCGTCCGCCTCGGACCCCAAGTATGCGCTGTCCCGGCAGAACCTGATGATCGTGGCCTTTCGGTCCCGGGAGCTGCCCGCCGTTCCGCCGGTCCCGGAGCTCGCCGTCGTGAGTCTGCTGGAGCATCAGTGGCTCGAGCACTTCGAGGCCTCGGTCCCGGCGTTCACCGACGCCTTCGCGCCCGTCGAGCGCTACGCCCTGATGCGGTAGGGGACGGCAATGCGAAAAGGTACGCCCTGAAAAGGTGCGATCTGAAAAGGTGCAAAACGGGAGGAGGCGGGGAAAATCCCGCTTCCTCCCGTTTGTCGCGTATGTCGGCGATCTCCGCAGGGATCCCGCTCAGGCCTTGGTGCCGACGACGGCGATATAGTTCAGCTGTCTTCGGTGCGCATTGAAGAAACCGGACATCCGCCCGAAGAACTCCCGATTCTCCTTCTTCCGCCCGTTCAGAAAGATCCGCAGCGCGCCCCAGAGCCCTTCGTCGTAAATCATTCCCTTGAAGCTCATGAGGGTGATGGGCCCCTCCCGGACCTTGAGGCCGGAAAAGCCGCGCTCCTCGAAGACCTTTCGCCATTCCGTCCCCGTCAGCGGGTACACCCTGACGTTGATCGCCCGGGTCAGGCCCTGGACGAGTTCCGGGGAGTCCTCCGTCAGCATGACGTCGTGCGTTAGCAGCACCCCGCCCTTTTTCAGCACGCGGAAATACTCGGCGACGGCCTTGGCCCGGCTTTCGGGGTCGAGCATCGTCAGCATGGCCTCGTTGACCACCGCGTCGAAGTGCCCGTCGGGGAACGGCAGGGCCGTGGCGTTCCCCTCGACGAAGGTGACGCGGTCCGCCGCGCCCGCGGCGGCGAGGTTCCTCCGCGCCTTCTCCAGCGCCTCGGGGTCCATGTCCAGCCCCGTGACGCGGCATCCGTATTTTTTGACGAGCTCCGCCGTCGTCGTGCCCATGTTGCACGCCACCTCCAGGACCTCCGTCCCGGGCCCGAGCCCGCCGCTTCGCATCAGCCAGTCCGTTGCCGCCCGTCCGCCGGGACGCAGCCGCCGCTTGCCGAGCCTGGCCAGAAAAACATGTCCCACTTCCATCGCCATGAGTTTCACCCTCTTCGTCGAATGTCGTTAAAGGCGGCCCTCTCCGGAGGAGCCCTTCCAGGACACGAGGGCCAGGATGGTCCTTCCGGAGACGCGGATGCAGCCGTCCCTTTCCTGCGTGCGCAGCAGGGAGCGAAGGTCCGCGCCCCGTTCCGAGGCCGCCTTGCCCAGGCCCATCCTGTAGCGGTCGCACGCCTCGTCCAGGCTCAGGGTTCGGTCCTCGTTCCTCTCCAGAAACGTCATCCGGGGGAGAAAGCCGTTCAGCCACTGCCGGTTGAAGACCGCCCAGGCGATGTCCCCGCCGTTGTGGGAATCGGCGCTCTGGTCCACGCCGAGCTCCCCGGCCAGGGCGTCCATGATGGAGTCCTTCATGGAGACGTATTGGGCGACGACGCAGTGTCCCCGGCTGGCCGCGGTCATCTTCTCCAGGCCCGCGGAGGTCCTCGCGGGCGTGCACATGCAGGCGAACACCAGATCGAAACGCCCCTTCAGCCCGCCAAGCTCATCCTTCTTCCAGTCGTGCTTCAGCGTCTCGAGGTTGGAAAGGCCCTTCTCCCCGGCCTGCTCCGCGCACAGTTCCAGCATCCTGGGGGAGATGTCCGCGGCGGTCACGTCCCTCGCGGCCGCGGCGAAGGGCAGGGCGTAGCGTCCATAGGCGCACCCGACGTCCAGGACGGAGGCCCCCGGACCGAGCATCCCCTCGTCGGAGAGGTATCGGACCACCCGGTCCGTCAGGCTCGTGCCGTAGGTTCGCTTGCAGGCGAAAAAGGGCTCGGCCTTAGCGTCCCAGAAGTCCTCGGACTCGGAGAGGTTCGGATCCGGACGGTTCAGGATCGCGTCAAAAAAATCCGCGCTCATGTTCAATCGAAAATCCTCCTTTGCTCAAAACCCGCACTCGGTCAAGAACGAAAGCCCGGAGCGCCTCGGAACGGCATCAGAAAAAGTCCCGCCGCATCTCGGCCCCGGGCGAAAGGAGCTTTTCGACCTCCCCGTCCGTGAGCTCCATGCCGTAGAATCTGCCGTAGTACTCCTTCACCTTCAGGGGGATGTCGATGTCCTCGAAAAGATCGGGGTAGACCGCCTTCGCAAACCACCACAGGGCCAGGGGCGTATCGGTGCAGGGCGGCCACCAGCGGTGCATGCCCAGCGGGAACTTGTGGCAGTCCCGGTTTCTGACCGCAGGGACGTGGCTCCAGTCGTGGCCGGGGCCCGCCGTGTTGTCGTACAGGTTCTGCGGGACCAGGGCCGTGAACGTCGTCAGAAACACCTTGTCGGGCGCCCAGTCGTAGATCTGTTCCATGTTGACGTTCTTCTTCCCGACGTCCAGTCCCACGTTCACGGCTCCAACGGCGTCGCACCAGTACTCCCCGAAGGTCTTCCGGCCCGATACGCTGATTGCCGTATCGTTGTAGTTGCTCAGGATCAGGACCCTGGCGCGCTTCTCCCGAGGAATGTCCCGGACGCGCCGGGCGATCTCCGCCTCGACCTCCCTGCCGTAGGCGACGATGCCCCTGGCCTTGTTCTCCCCGCCCAGGACCTGCTCCATGAGGTCCAGCCACATCTCCAGGGTGCGGAGCGTGCTGACCGATCCGCCGATGTTGGGGTGGGTGAAGGCCACCGCGGGGATCCCCGCTTTTTTGTACGTCTCCGTGTGAACGGCGCCGGAGTAGAAGACGACGTCCGGCTTCAGGTTCAGCAGTTCCTCGATGTTCAGGGACCCTCCCTTGTAGAAGTCGCTGGACACGGAGAGCAGGCCGGGCGCGTACTTCCCCAGCACGGAGCGCCGCGCCGTGTTGAGCAGGTCCGGCGGTATCCCCACCAGGTTTCTCACGTCGCCTCCCTGATACACGGCGACCACCGAGGCCAGCGGCAGCGGCGCCACGACGGCGATGCGCTCGATCTTCTCGGGCAGATCCACGTCGAGGCCCAGGTGGTCCCGTACCGTCCGCGCCTCCGAGCTCCCCGGCCAGGTCAGCGCCACGGCAAGGACCACCACGGCTCCAACAAGCCGGGAACGAAGCCTCTTACACCTCTTCATCTCGATCGACCTCCATTCTTCCACCATTTCTCCACCATTTCTCCAAGGAAGCAAACCCCGATTTCAATCAGGGACAGGCCTCCGACAACCAAAAAGTCCCATAGAGTTGGCTTAAGCCAACTTTATGGGACCCATTCTGACACGAAGGGCGGAGGGCGTCTGTTGCCAGGGCCACGGAAAGAGCGGAGGGGGCGAAGAGGAGTACCGGGTTGCGGACGGGGCCGTCCCGGGCCCGTCTCACGCCGGCCGGACCCGCGTCACGGCTTCGGGACGGCGGCCCCCGCCGCGTCCTGACGCTCGATCAGGGCGATGAACGCCTCCTCCAGGGTGGGGTCGGGGCGCTCGTCCGTCCGCACGGAGGCCTTGAGCGCGTCGGGGGGGCCGGAGGCTATGGTCCTGCCGCGGTAGACCAGCGCGATGCGGTCGCAGTACTCCGCCTCGTCCATGAAGTGCGTCGTCACCATCACGGTGACGCCCTTCAGCGCAAAGCTGTTGATGCAGGTCCAGAACTCGCGCCGCGTCACGGGGTCCACGCCGCTCGTCGGCTCGTCCAGGAAGAGGACGTCCGGCCCGTGCATCACGGCGCAGCCCATCGCCAGGCGCTGCTTGAAGCCCAGGGGCAGCGAGCCCGCCCGGGAGGAGAGGTAGGGCCCCAGATCGAACGTCTCGATCACGCGCTCCACCGCCGCGCCGCCCCTCAGCCCGTAGATGCCCGAGAAGAACCGCAGGTTCTGCAGCACGGTCAGGTCCCCGTACAGCGAAAACTTCTGCGCCATGTAGCCCAGCTTCGCCCGCGCCGCGCCGGGCGCCGTCCTGAAGTCCAGGCCGGACACGGCGCAGCCGCCCTCCGTGGGGGTGAGCAGCCCGCACATCATCTTGAACGTGGTGGACTTCCCGGCCCCGTTGGGGCCCAGGAGCCCGAAGATTTCGCCCCGCCCGATCGAGAAGGAGACGTCGTCCACCGCCGTGAAGCTCCCGAACCGCTTCGTCAGGTGCCGCGCCTCCACGGAGACGCCGCCCGTCCCCTTCTCGCCGAAGAACTCCGCCACCGCGCCGCTGCCGCGCCGGGCCCCGCCCAGAAGCTGCATGAACGCGTCCTCGAAACGGGGCGGCGTCGGCCCGAGCCCGAGTCCGGCCGGGGCCCCGGACGCCGCGACAATCCCGGCCTCGCGGGAGAGGGCGTCCAGGTCCCCCCTCAGCTCCGTGCCGTCGTCGCTCGTCAGGACGCGCACGCTCGACCCCTGGATGACCGCGTCCAGGGTGCTCCTGCGCTCCATCAGGGGGGCTATGAGCTTCCGTCGCCCCCCGCCGGCCCCACTCAGCAGGAAGACCCGGCTCTCGACGCGCTTCGCCAGGTCCTCCGGCGTCCCGTCGTAGAGCAGTTTGCCATCATTGAGGAGCAGCACCGTGTCGCAGGCCTCCGCCTCGTCCAGATAGGCGGTGCTCCAGACGACGATCCGGTCCTGGGCCAGAAGCTCCCGCACCATGCGCCACAGCTCGCGCCGCGCCAGGGGGTCCACGCCCACGCCCGGCTCGTCCAGCAGCAGGACGGGCGGCCGGGAGAGCAGCGTGCAGGCCAGGCCCAGCTTCTGCTTCATCCCGCCGGAGAGCCGGCCCGCCAGGCGGCCCGTGAAGGGGCCGAGCCCGGTGAAGGCGAGGAGCTCCTCGTACCGGGCGGCTCTCTCCTCGCGGGGCACGGAGCGCAGCTCGGCGTACAGGTCCAGGTTCTCCCGGACCGTCAGGTCCTCGTAGAGCCCGAACCGCTGCGGCATGTAGCCGACCCGCTCGTGGATGGCGTCCGTATCCGCCGCCGTGTCGTACCCGCACACCGTGACCCGTCCCCCCGTGGGCGCCAGGAGGCCGCAGAGCAGGCGCAGCAGCGTCGTCTTTCCCGCTCCGTCCGGCCCGACGAGGCCCGTGATCCGCCCCCCTGCGATGCGCGCCGTGATCCCGTCCAGCGCGGCGCGCCGGCCGAAGGTGCGGACCAGCCCCTCGATGACGATCTCGGAGCCCGAGGCGGGCCCTGCAGGCGGACGCTTTTCGGCCGGGCTCATTTCGATGCCGCGGCCTCGGAGGCTTCTTTGGATTCCATCGAGACGGCCTCCATCAGGACGGTGACGGGCATCCCGTTCTTGAGCCGTCCATCCCTGTCGTCCTCCACCAGGATCCGTGCGCGGTAGACCAGGTCGGTGCGCAGGTCCTCGGTCTGCACCTGCTTGGGGGTGAACTCGGCCGTCGGGGAGATGAAGGTGAGCGTGCCCTCGATGGGATCGGGGGACGAGTCCGTGACGATGCGCGCCGGCATCCCCACCCGGACCCGGCCGAGCTGCGGCTCCGGGATGTAGGCCCGGACCTGGATGGGGCGCTCGAGCGCCAGGGCATAGACGACCTGGCCCGCCCCCACGACGGTCCCGGGCTCGGAGATGCGGGTCAGGATGGTCCCCTCCGCCGGGGAACGGAGCTCCGTGTCCGACAGGGCGTTTTCGGCCTCCGCGAGCCGGGCGACGGCCGTCTCGTAGGCCGCCTCGGCCGCCTCGATATCCTCCCTGCGGTAGCCCTCGCGCACCAGGGCCAGGGCGTTCTCGGCCGCCACGAGCTCCGCCTTCAGGGCGCTGCGCTGCGACGCCGACCGGTCCAAATCGCTCTTGGCGACGGCCTTCCGGGCGAACAGGTTGGAGATGCGGCCATAGTCCTTCTCGGCCAGGTTCAGCGAGGCCCGGACCCGGTCGCGCTGCGCCTCCGCCTCCCGGACCTCCTCGGCGCGGAATCCGCGGTGCAGCTTGTCCAGCGCCGCCTTCGCCTGGAGCATGGCTCCCCGGGCCTCCGACCGCTTGATTCGGTAGGGGACGGGGTCCAAAATGCCCAGCAGGTCGCCGGACGCCACCCTCTCGCCCTCCTCGCGGTAAATAGCCTCGATGCGGCCGGGGACGCGGAAGCCCAGGAGCACCTGCCGGATCTCCACGTTGCCGTAGAGCCGGATCCGATTGGGGTCCTTCTTGCGGAAGCGATCGATCAGCCCCTCGAGCTCCCCGGTCGCGTAAAGTACGCCGAGGACGGCCGCGAAAATAAAAAACAGAAGGAGAAACCGTTTTTTCATGGCAAAGACTCCTTTTCTCGACTTCCGGGGCTCCGCCCCGGAACCCCGGCTTGCAACCCGAATGGTGACCGAATGGGAACGAACGGCGCAGCGACGGTCACTGTATCCTGCGCTTGAAGAACCACCCGGCGGCGCCGAGCGTCGTCGCCGCGATCCCGCAAAGCCAGAGGAGCTGTACGGTGACCTCGCGCAGGGGAATGTCCTTGAGGTAGACGCCGAGGGCGATGACGATGATGTGGCGGGCGGGGTTGAGCAGGGTCAGGGTCTGCAGGGCGTGCGGCATGTTCTCGATGGGCGTGGCGAACCCCGAGAGCAGGACGAAGGGCACCATGCAGGTGAACACCCCCAGGAACGCCTGCTGCTGCGTGCTGCAGAGCGAGGAGACGAAGAGCCCCACCCCCGTGCAGGCCAGGATGAAGAGCAGGAAACTGAGGGCCAGCAGCCCCAGGCTCCCCAGGCAGGGCACGCCGAAGACCGTGCGGGCCAGGACGTGGATGGTGACCCCGATGCCGAGGGCGATAGCGGCGGCCGGCAGCGCCTTTCCGATCACGATCTCCAGGGGTGAGAGCGGGGAGACGAGCAGCTGCTCGAACGTCCCGAGCTCCCGTTCGCGCGCGACGCTCATGCCCGAGACGACCAGGGACAGCATCTGGGTCAGCACCACCAGCAGCACCGGCAGGGTAAACCAGAGGTAGTCGTGGTTCGGGTTGAAGAGCTGGCGCGGCTCCACGGACAGGAGCGCGTCGGCCCCGGTGAGGGTCTTCCTGAGCCCGCGGGCGAAGCCGTTCGTGATGGATACGGCGTAGCCGTAGGCGATTTGGACTGCGTTGGCCTTCCGCCCGTCCAGGACGACCTGCACGGAAACCGGCTCGCCGCGCATCAGGGAGGCCGAGAAGCCCTCGGGGATGCGCAGGACCATCAGCGCTTTCTGCTCGGCGATGGCCGGCTCGACCTCCGGGACGCTCGACAGGCTGAAGGCGCGCGTGAAGGCCGGGCTCGCCGTGAAGGCCGCCTCGAGCCTGCGCCCCAGGTCCCCGTTGTCCTGGTTCAGGACCGCCAGGGGCGCGTTGCGCACCTCCATGGTGATGGCGAAACTGAACAGGAAGAGCATGATGAACGGCCCGACGAACACCTGAAAGCGCGTCTTCGGGTCCAGCAGGACGGCGTAGAGCTCCTTGACGACCAGGGAACGGATGCGTCCGAACATGGTCAGGCCAGCACCTTTTTGGTGTATCGAAGCGTCATGGCCAGGAAGAACAGACCCAGCAGCCCCAGCTTGATCATGTTGGGGATCAGGAGCGGCCAGACGTCGCCGGCCAGGAAAAGGGTCTGGAGGCAGGTCACCAGGTACCGCGCCGGCAGGACGGCGGCGATCGCCCTCTGGACGAACGGCATGGAGTTCAGCTCGAAGATGAAGCCGGACAGGAGCACGACGGGCAGGAAGGCGGAGAGCAGCGCGGCGAAGGAGGCGACGTACTGGTTTTTGGAGAGCGTCGAGATGATCAGGCCCTGCCCGAGCGCCGACATCATGAAGAGCGACGCCACGGCGAAGAGGGCCGGCAGGGAGCCGCGGAACGGGACGCCGAAGAGCGAAACGGCCAGGGCCAGGCTGAAGAACGTGGAGAAGATCGCCAGGAGGTAGTAGGGGATCAGCTTGCCCAGCAGGAGCTCCAGCGCGCTGACGGGCGTGGAGAAGAGCGCCTCCATGGTCCCGCGCTCCCACTCGCGCGCCACGACCAAGGCCGTGAGCATCGTCCCGATCAGGGCCATGATGACGGCCATGATGCCCGGGATGAGCGAGTACCGGCTCTCCAGCCCGTCGTTGTAGCGGAAATGGGGCTCCACGGCGATGGGCAGCGACGTGCGGGACAGCTCCCCTCCCCACTGGAGGATCGCGGCCACCGTGTAGTTCTCCGCCAGGGCTCCGGAGTTGGGGTAGCTCCCGTCCGTCAGCAGCTGAAGGGCGGCCTTCCGGCCCGAATTTTGGCCCGAATAAAGAGCGGCGGAGGTGCCTTGCGGGACGATCAGGACGCTCTTGAGCTCCCCCGTGATCAGCCCGGGCAGAAGCTCCTGGCGCGAGGCGGCGAGGCCGGGCTTGAAATAGGGGTTTCCGGCGAACCGCCGGGCCAGGTCCCGCGCCGGTTGTCCTCCGTCCTCCAGCGCGATCCCGAGGCGGATCCCGCGGGCGTCGAGGGACAGGCCGTAGCCGAAGAGGAAGAGCAGGGTGAGCGGCAATATGAAAGCGATGACGATGCTGCTGGGGTCCCGCACGATCTGAAGCGCCTCTTTTTTCGTCAGGGCCCGGAGTCTTTGGGCGAACATCGATCCCATCTCCTTGCAGACCCGGGAAAACCGACTCGCTCCGGCGGGCTCCCGGCCTTCCCGCAGGAGGGGGACATTCCGTCTCCGTAACCCCACCATCATAGCACTTCGGCGTATCCCATTTAAGGAAGATGAGGTCTGCGTATTTTTCCCCGTCCCAGGCCTCCCGTTGACGGCGGTAAGGACATTTGCTATTTTTGCCTTGGGTTCCCCTTTCCTTTCCAGACGAACGTATAAATGAGCATTTGAGCATTTTTGTCCTTTTGGAAGCTGGCCGAATTCGAAGCCTCTTGAATGGCGTCTGCGGGTTCGCCCGTTCCGGGGGATGGATTCGGTCGGCTGGAAGTATGAAGCCGCAGCGCTGTTCGATTTCTTGCGAGGCAGGAGTGACGGATTTTACGACGCGGGGGCTTGGGAGGCGATGTCATGGACGAGAGGGTACTGGGACCGACGCGGGAGGCCGCGCTGGAGGAGATCACAGAGTGCCGCCAGAAAATGGGGACGCTGCTGGTGATCTATTTTATAGTTATCCTGCTTCTGGTCCTGTATGGCGGAGGAAATCTTCTCTTTCTCATTGTGGTGGCGGCGGCTGGCGGGGGGTGCGCTTGGGGAAAAATCCTGTATGTGGCGCTGCCCATGTTCCTGTGGTTTTACAGTCAAGGAGCGAACACGAGCGGCAGAATCCTGATGCTCTATTCGGTTCTCGAGGAAATACAGGTCTGTATTGCAATGTACGTGCTGTTCGTGGCGATACCCTTCCTTCCGGTCCCGGAAGGGTATGTGCGGCTGTTGCTTCTGGCCGCCTTCGGAGGGTGGGTAGGTCTGACTTTGCTGTTCATCGGCCTTTTCAGGTCGGCACGACGGCTGGGCAAACTGATCTTTGCGTCGGGCGTTGGAGACAGGACCCGTGCGGGCCGATTGGATGTCGTGATGGTTGTGGTGATCATCATCTGCTATCTGGCACCGGCCCTTCCGGACTGGGGTTCGACACGGTCCTCGATGACGCTGAAGAGTCAACTGAAACAGTCGCCCGAGGTCGAGGTTCATCGAGCGAAGGAGGCGATTGACCGCATGGCCGCTTCCCCTCCGGCGGGCCAGGAGGGGGACGTCCCGTCTCCGTAACCCCACCATCACAGCACTTCGGCGTATCCTATTTAAGGAAGATGAGGTCTGCGTATTTTTCCCCGTTTGATGTTATACTGAAATATACTGTGGGCCGTTTGGCCCATTGGAATTGGGTACTAGGACAGGTCCTGTTCGTTCCCGGTTTACCCGGCCGGGATCGGGCAAGTGCGTTTGCGTCATCGGGAGGATGGCATGGAACGAGGAAACGCGTCATGAAATTGCAGAAAAAAATTTTCCGGGCCATCGTGGGGATCCTCCTGGGGCTTTCATTGGTCATGAGCGTGACCACGACCCACAGGACCGTCAAGGCGTTCGAGGGTATGGAGCGCCGCTTTTTCGAGCAGAACATGTTTCTCCTGCAGAAGTACATCGACGACGAGGTCAACCGCCTGGCCGGCTACGTCGCCGACTGGGGCGCGTGGGACGCCATGTACTCCTTCATGGAGACGCGGGACAACCTGCGCTTCGAGGAGCTGCTGACCGGGATGAGCCTTCGGGCGCTGGACATCGATTTTCTGGCGGTGCTCGACCGGGACATGAACATCGTGGTGGGGTACATGATCAACGAGCTCGGCAGCGAGGTCCCCCTGAGCAACGAGGCGCTGCGGCGGCTCAAGGCGGTGGGACCGCAGTTTCTGGCGATGGAGCCCGGGGCGTCCGATTCCGGCCCCGACGAGCGGACGCTTTCCCCCCATCTCATGAACCTGGACGGCGGCACGTACCTTTTTGGAAGCAATCCTATCCTGATGACGAACTGGAGCGGCCCCGCAAGGGGCGTGATCATCGTCGGGGTGGATTTTGCGAAACGGCTGAAGCAGATATCGGAGACCCTCGGGAGCCCCTGCGAATTCTTCCCCGTCCCTCTCCAGCGGTACCCGGACCGCTGGAGCCGAAGCGTCGCCATCGAGGAGTCGGCGGAGGGGCAGGCCCTGGTGTGGCAGACGCGCAGCGCGGTCATCGGCTCCGATGAGCCTTACGCCCTGATGATCCGCACCTCCCGCGACATCTACAACGAGGGCAAGAGAGCGGTCTACAATTCCTACCTCTGGATCTTCCTCAACGGCATCGTCGTCGTGGTGGCCGTGATGGAGCTTTTGTCCCGCCTGGTCCTCAAGCGCCTCGAAAAGCTGCGGGAGGTCGCGGACATGATCACCGAGGAGCTCAGCCTGTCCCTTCGCGTCCCCGTGACCCGGGACGACGAGATCTCGGACCTCTCCCGGTCCTTCAACGTCGTCTTCGGGACGCTCGAGCACATCGTTATGAACATCCCGGATGCCATGATTCTCTGCACCCCGGAGGGAGGGGTCATCCTGGCGAACCTCCAGGCCCGGAGGCTCCTCGGCCTGGAGGATGGAGCGTCTCGGAGCGGCAGGGGGATGCCGATAGAGGCCCTGGTCCGGAGGAACGGGGAGGGCGCCGCCCGTTCGGAGAAGGAACAGGATGTCTACGAGGCCTTCCTTTGTTCCCTGAGCGGCGTGGAGATCCCCGTCGAGATCCATCAGCGCTCCATCACCTTCGGAAAGCGAAGGCTGATCCTCTTCCTGGCACGGGACCTGACGGACCGCAAGCGCCTCGAGATGCGGCTCGCCTGGAAGCTCTATTACGATGACCTCACAGGGCTCCCCAACCGGACGTCGCTTGTCGAGGCCATAGGCAATGTCCTGAAGAAGACGGCGTCCAACTCGGACGCCGCCTGCCGGACGGCCCTGGCGCTCGTCAACATGGACCATTTCAAGAGCATCAACGCCGAGGTGGGGGACGTCAACGGGGACAGGATCCTGGTGATGGTCGCCGAACGGCTCAAGGCCACCCTGGACGGCAGGGGCGCGATCTACCGGACGGGCGGCGACGAGTTCGCCCTCCTGATCGGGATGCAGGGCGAGATGCAGGACAGGGTGGCCTTGCTCGCCATGCTGGAGAGGGCCCGGGATGCGGTCAACCTTCCGTGCGAGGTGGGGGAGGGCACGATCTATCCCAGCGCGAGCATCGGGGTTCTGTCGGACGTCTCCATCTGGAACTCCCCCGCGGTCATCATGGAAAAGGCGGCGAGCGCGCTGAAGAACGCGAAGAAGGCCGGGCTGGGGGCGGTCATCTTCTTCGAGGGCCACGACGACCGGGAGGAGGTCCCGTTCTCCGGCTCCATTCTCAGCATGAGGGCCGAGCTCCGGTCGGCGATCGAGAACGACGAGTTCATCCCCTACTTCCAGCCCGTCTACTCCATCGAGGATCGGGGGCTCAGCGGGTTCGAGACGCTGGTTCGCTGGATGCATCCTCAAAAGGGCTTCCTGCCGCCCTCGCGCTTCATCCCCTACGCCGAGCGCATCGGGCTGGTCGGCGAGATCGACCGCTGCATGATGCGCCGCGCCATGGAGGCCATACGCAAGTCCTCGAACGCCTTTTACTTCTCGGCCAACGGGTCGTCCAACCTGCTGCAGAACCCCAATGCGGCGGCCATCATCCGGGGCTCCCTGAACGAGGCGGGCATCGACCCCTCCTGTTTCGTGGTCGAGGTGACCGAGAGCGTCCTGATCGACAACCTGAAGGAGGTCAGCGCAACGCTCGACAGGCTTCGGGAGACGGGGGTCCGGATCTTCCTCGACGACTTCGGGACGGGCTACTCGTCGCTGCAGTACATCCATTCCCTGCCGCTCGACTGCATCAAGCTGGACATGGCCTTTGTCCGCCACGTCTTCGACTCCGAGAAGGAGGCCCGGATGCTGCGCACCATCATCGACATGGCCAACGCGCTGAACCTGGACACGATCGCCGAGGGCGTCGAGACGGAAGAGCAGTTGTCCTGGCTCGGCGAGGCCGGGTGCGGAAAGGCGCAGGGCTTCTATTTCTCCCAACCGCTGTCCTGGGCCGACGCGGAGAAGCTGATTCGGAGGGAAAGAGCAAAATGAAAAAATGGCTGTGGGGAACTGGCTTGATCTGCGGTATCCTTCTGGCGTTCGTCTCCCCGGCCGCCGGCAGGGACGGGAGGGTGACCATCCTCTCCATCAACCATCTGAAGAGCCAGCTCCTGCCGATCTCGGACAAGGTGAACAAGACCTCGGTACGCATGGGGGGGCTGGCTCATGCCGCGGGGCTCGTAAAACAGGAGCGGTCCCAGGACGACCCGAACGCCATCTTCGTCCAGACCGGGGAGGCGGTAGAGGGGCCGATGTGGCGTTATTTCGGCGGGGTCCCGGAG
>NZ_CAUUGJ010000004.1:0-46514 GCF_963544685.1 uncultured Fretibacterium sp.
CAGACGAAACACTCGGTGGCCGAGAAGAGGATCTCGGCGCCGCTGTCCTTCAAACATGCCTCCATGGCGGGGCCGGGAACGCCATCGCGCTCGCCGAGAAGCAACAGCTTCTTGCCTGCCAGTTTGCCCATGTTTGACACCTTCCTTCTATAGAAATTATTGAAGCTTCAAGCAAAAACCGGATTAAAGCGTGTAGGCGCCCAGCTTCGTGTAGCCCAGCTCGCTGGTGGCGCCGGTGATGGCCTGGAGCTCCACCGTGATGGTGCCGTCCGTGGCCAGGGAGCCGTCCCAGCCTCCCGCGATGACGTTGGCCTCCTCGGCGTAGCCGATGACCTTCTTCATGGGCGGCAGGACGATGACCTCGTTGGCGTTGCCCGCCGTGACGCAGGCGTCGCCCTCGGGGCAGGAATCGGCCAGGGACTGGCTCGCGCCGTCCTGTCCGGCGTACTCATCCGTCAGCAGCGCGGTCTTGATGCCAAGGCGCTCCGCCTTCCAGCAGTTCATCACCAAGTCGGCGTCGGGGTTGCCGAAGCCCTCCTCCGTGATGACCACGCCGTCGAGGCCCAGCATGGCCGCCAGCTTGGTGGCGTAGCTGGAGCTGCGGCGCTTGTCGGCCAGGGTGACGTTCTCGTTCGTCGCGATGCAGGTCACGAAGTTGAAGTCACGCCCGTGGCGCTTCAGCATGTCCGCGATGACGGGGTTGTTCTGGTGCACGTAGGTGCTGTTCTTGTCGCAGGCGGAGACGCAGTTGCCCGACGTGATGGCGCCGTCCATGACCTCGAGCGGCGAGATGAGCGTCGGCAGGATCTTCTTCACGTCCACGCCGTAGAGGTAGGTGTCGTGCAGCAGGCCCTGGGTCTGGAGCATGTAGATGTAACCCACCTTGGGCAGACCGGGGTGGGCCCACATGGCCTCCTTGATGTTGGCGTGGTTGTAGACCTCTACCTTGTCGGCCTTCACATCGGCGCAGCAGCGTGCCAGATAGGCGGCCGCCTTCACGCCGGCAATGCGGCAGGCCTGCTCGTAGTCGTGCTTGTCCATGTTGGGGTCAGACGGCTCCAGCACAAGGACGACGTTGCAGGTCTGGGAATAGGGCGTGTACTCCGCGCCGGGACCGGACATGTCGATGATGCCCTCCTGGAAGCGCACCAGCTTGCCCGCCGTCACGACGGCCGCGCCCGAGAGGACGAGGGTCTTGCCCTCTCCGACGGTCTCGACGTCGCTCAGCATCCCCGGGAACACCTGTCCCTTACCCTCGATCTTCCAGCGGGGCTCGACGACATCCTTCACCGGTATGATGCGGACGCTCTCTCCGGGCATGGCCAGGTCAACGTCCAGCTTCTTACCCAAGAGAGGATCCTCGGCTATCAGGTCGAGCAGTTCCTTTTTGTTGACGGTCAGTGTCCCGTCCGCAAAACCGGTCTTCTCCCCGAACTTCAGATGCTTCACAAAAAGCCTATGGAGTTCCAACCGCAAAATGATACTCCCCCTTTCCAAAAAAATCGCCGTGTTACCCGATCAGCTCCTTGACCTTGGCCTCGATGTTCTCGGCCGTGGCGTCGGCGCCGCCAAGGCGGGCCACCTCCGCGCCGTCCTTATAGAACAGGATGGTCGGCAGACTCATGACCTTGAAGTTGATGGCCACGCGCTTGTTCTGAGACGTATCCACCTTGCAGAACTTAGCCTTGCCCTCGTATTTCTCGGCAATCTCCAGGTACTTGGGCATCAGCGCCATGCAGGGGCCGCATGCAGGACCCCAGAAGTCCATGACGACCACACCGCTGGCCTGCTTCACCTCGGCGTCGCAGTTCTCCTTCGTCAACTCGACAGGCATTGTGCATTCACCTCCTTCAATCTGAACTATGCGCTGAACTATGCGTAAGCAACGCGGCGGGCGGCAGTGCCGAATGACGCGACAACATGCCGTACCGCTCCAGACTTTCCCTCATCAACTCGCCGTCGATGAAGGCGTAATCCGCACGGGTCGGTTCGTCCAAGCTCTCGGGAAGGAGCATGCGATCCTCGCAGCTCTTGTATACGGCTACGGCATTTTCGATGAGAGACAGGGACTCCAGGTCCACGAGCGCTCCCGGGAATTCCTGGATGAGGACGGAGCGAAAAGGCTGCTGGTAGGGTCTGAGGTTGCCGCAGAGCGGATGGGTGAGAAGGCGCCCGCCAAGGTGTACGGAGCTTCGGACGGACACGAGAACATCCAAAGACGACCCCTTTACGAAACGCCCGTTTCGGACGATCCGCGAGAGCTCTTCGTTGTTGGTGATGAGCACGGTGTTGTTCTGCATCGACTACCCCTCCGGACCTTCTGCATTCTGTCGCCGGTCTCCCCTTCATGAATTTCAAGGAAACGTACAGCTTCAGAGTCCTGTCCGGATACGATCCTTTGGCCTGAGAGTTTCCGTGTCTCGAGCACTTGCCCCTTCGGCGCCCCGCCGGGAGTCCCTCCCCGCATGGGTCTCTCTCATATCCTTCTTTCAGGGTTGCGACTTTCTTCAAACTACCGCAATGTAAATTATATAGGAGTTGTCCGGGCCGTCAAGCCGGAAAAAGACGGAGCGCCGGGGACCGGTTCCTGGCGTTTCCCTCGCCCCCCGTTTGTCTCCGGAGCTGCCTGACGTGCCGCACGGTGTATAATCAAGAGCAATGCAATGAAAACGGAGGCGCGTTGAACGCGTCGTGCCCCGTGCCGCGGCGGCGCAGGGCACGTTAGAAAAGGAGGATGTCGATGTGAGAAAAGGCTTCTTGTTGGCAGTTGCGCTTGTGGCTTTTCTGTTCCCCTCCGGCGCCGGGGCGGCGGAAAAGGTGTGGAGTAATAGTGTCCCGGACAGCGTGTGGAGCGACGGCGCCAACTGGGTCCCCGCCGGGGTGCCGGCTTCGGTGGACCACGTGGTGATCGGCAGGTCCAAGACCATAGTGGGGATCACTAATGCAGCCTTCGCGGGGGGGCTCCTGCTGAGCCCGGACGTTTCCCTCGATATCAGAGCCGGTCATAACTTGACGCTGGGAAGCGGGGATGCCGCGGTCAACATCGAGCTGGAGGGCAATGCCGAAATCCGGACTGTAGGGGCGTCGGCGCTGGCTTTTGATGCCGTTAATCGCCTGAATCTGAACGTTCCCTCGAGTGCTAGGCTGAAGCTGGGCAAGATGAGCGCTCCGGCGGCGGTGCATCAAAGCGGCGGGATCGTGCAGCTGACGGGAACCGTCACCGCAGCTGCAGGGGGAACCGATTGGCATGTGAACGGCGGTTTGCTCTACGTCAAAAAGAACGATGCCTTTTCCGGCAACATGACCGTCAAGGTCGCGGCCGGCAAAGAGGTGCAGTTCGAGAAGGGGGCCGATGCCGGGGCCAGTTTCGATTTCTCCGCGGGCAGCTCGATTACCAGCTTGGATGTGGCCGATGCCACTTCGGCCGTACCGGCGCTGAAGCTCAAAGCGTTGACCGGCGACGTGATATTGAAGTTGATCAATGTCCCGGCGACCTTGGCCCCGGGGGATGTCTTGCGGGTGATCGACTGTGATTCGCCCATCCCGGCGGCGGCGCAGGTCCGTTTGGATCCTGCGAGTGCTGCCAAGTACGAAATCCAGCTCAGCGGGGACCGGCGGAGCGTGATGATTGGGACGCGGGCTGTCGCCTCGGCCGACGTTGTCGTCTTCACCCCGCCCACGGACACCCTGGCCAGCAGGGAGTATGAGCCGGGGGTCCCCTTTGCCGCCTCCTTCGACGTCACGTCTTCCGCAGGGCAGGCTTTGACAGTGACGACCATTCCCGGCAGTTCCCTCCCGGTATGGCTGGGATACGTTGTGACGCCGAAGGGCGGGGCCTCGAGCGATGTGACGGTCACCCTCTCCGGTACGCCGGACGCTACTGTCAGCGGGGATATCCCGCTGGGCTTCCGGGCCTCGACGGCGACGGCCAGTGCCGACATGACTTACACTATCGTGAAGAAGGGCTCCGGGGGGGCTCCCGGCCCGAACCCGAACCCGAGGCCGGGGCAGCCTGGCCCCCTCCCCAGACCGAACCCCGGTGATCCGCTCCTGCCCGACCCGAACCGGAAGTCGCGCAGCGGCGGCGGCGGATGCGATGCAGGACTTGCGGGCATCGTTGCCCTTTTGGCGCTGCTCCCGCTCCGGAGCAGGCGCAGAAAGTAGGGACGGCAGCGTTTTTGCCGGAGTTTCCTCACGGGCGGCCCTTTTAGGGCCGCCCGTTCGTTTCTCCTGCCCCGGAGGTCCCTGCGGTTCTTCGCCAAGGGAGGACGGCGTTTGTCCCGGTTTGAGGGATAATGGACGGAGAGCATGGGGCAGGCCGCGAAGCGGCCGGGGCCCGAAACGAGAAGCGGACCGATGGTCCGCATCGACGGTCTGCATCGATTCTGGGAGGTGTTTCGTTTGAGCCAGGAGTTTTCTTCGAGCTCGAGGAGGTATGGCGTCGCGGTCGTCCAGCTGGACACCGGCAGCGACAAGGCGGGCAACCTGGAGCGGGTTTCCCGGTACATCGACGAGGCGGCGGAGAGGGGAGCCCGTCTGATCTCCCTGCCCGAGGTCATGAACTTCATCGGCGAGCCCGGCGATGGCGCCGAGGCGGAGCCCATACCGGGGCCGACCGCGGAGCTCCTGATGGAGAAGGCCAGGTGGCACAGGGTCCACATCCACGGCGGGAGCTTCGCCGAGCTCAACCCGGAGGGAGGGCGTCCTTTCAACACCACCGTGATGATCGACGCGCACGGGGCCATCGTGGCGCGCTACCGCAAGCTCCACACCTTCGACGTGACGCTGCCGGACGGCACGGTGTGCCGGGAGTCCGCCCGCGTGCACCCGGGTAACGAGATCGTGACGGCCGAGACGGAGCTGGGGAGGCTGGGGTTCGCCGTCTGCTACGACATTCGTTTCCCCGAGCTCTTTCGGCTGCTGGCCCTGGAGGGCGCGCAGGTGCTCTTCACCCCGGCGAACTTCACGCTCCCCACGGGAAAGGACCATTGGGAGCCCCTGTTGCGGGCCCGCGCGATCGAGAACGGCTGTTACGTCGTCGCGGCGGCGCAGATCGGTCGGAAGCCGCGCTTCGTCGCCTACGGCGGCAGCATGGTGATCGATCCCTGGGGGACGGTAATCGCGCGGGCCCGCGAGACGCCGGGCGTGACCCTTGCGGAGATCGATCTCGACTTCCAGGAGGAGGTCCGGGCCAGGATCCCCTCGCTCCGAAACCGGCGTCCCGACGTCTATGAGCTTCGAAGACGCCAGGCGGGCGCATCGTAGCACCTTTCAGGGGACGTGCCGCCGCCCCTGCCCGGTAAACTCATGCCCTGCCGCTGCGTTTTGCGATGCGGCGGGGCCCATGACCTCGATGAGGGGGGCTGGTGTGGACAGGGTGCGGGGATCGGAGCGGAGGCCTGGACCGTTTTGTTTACAAGGAGGTGCACCGATGATGGGGAGAGTGCGTTGCGTCTTGATCGCGGGGCTGTTGACGTGGTCGGCCTTTCTGCCCTGCGGCGCCGGGGGCGGGGAGGCGACGAGCGGGACGGGCTGGAACGACGGAGCGATGCCGCCGGTCTTCAACCCCTACGTGGAGGACGAGGCGCAGGAGACGGACGAGACGCGGGTCGTCCTGTTCGAGGGCGTGTCCCGGGACATTCCCGCCTACGTCCTCGATGGAATCAAAAAAAGAAATAAAAAATGTGAGGTTCTGTTTGACGGATTTTCCCTCGATGTCCCTGCTTTTTATCTTGAGCGAACCGTTGAGGCGGACAAAATACAGACTGTCCTTTTTGACGGGGCATCACGGGATATCCCTCGTTATGTGCTCGATAGCCCGATTGAGAAGGACGAATTCGAGGCCGCCGCGCTCAAGGAGTACTTCCGAGACGAGGAGGATTCAAGGTCGGAAAGAACGCTCTTCACTCCGAAGGGGCTCATATCCCTTTATGCTGGCCGCGCCGACGGAAAAACCGGTATGAGCGATGGCATCCCTGACAAAAAGATGAAGTCCCGGATCTGGAAAATTCTTCCGAGGGTATTTGAATATTTTCTGTGCGCACGCCGACATGATGCGTTGCGCTTGGAATTTCTGCGCCGTATGGAGGAGCGCCGCCTCATGGCGGAGTTGGGGGTGGAGACGGAAGAAATTCTGGATCGAGCCCCCCTTTACGCTTATAACGGTGATCAAAACGGTTATTATGATCCCGATGGGCGGAAGTTGAGGGAACTTAAGCATAAGAGGAATAACTCAGGTTTACGCAAAAATATCGATGATTCCAGTCGGTGGCGGAATATCGATCGTGCCTTTACCCAAATGATTCTCAACTACTGGGAAATCCCCGAGGGCGCGTCCAGGGACGTTTGGCCGCAGTACGTCTGGGAGAAGGAGCGGAAAATGCGGTCCATGGAGGGGGAGGCCTTGAGCAGCCCGACGCACCTGCTGTTTCTCGTCGAGACCGGGGCGCTCCTCTGGCCCTTCGTGCCGGAGGAGGCGTATCGCTGCATGAGCTTGGCCTGGGTGCGCCAGTGCCAGGCGCACCGGGAGCTCTCCGCCCGCATCGTGGAGATTCTGCGCCGTTCCGGCCTCCGAGAAAACTACGCGCGGGCCGTCAGAAAATGGGGGGGAAGGGGACTTCTTCACACCCCCTTCCCTGCAACCCGTCTCGGTGTTTTTATCAACCCAGGCGAAGTCTTTGAAGAGCTCTTCAATGAAACGTATAAATTTCGGTCTCAAGTTGATTTTTAAGTGGCGACTCGACCTCCTCTCACCTCCTGCTGTTGCATTCGGATTGTAAATCCAAGACTATGCACGGTCCGTTCGGAGATGGAAGAAGGGGGATTCTTCCCCAGCAACCCGTCTCGGTACTTTTGTCAATCCACACGAAGTCTTTAATGAGGTATTCGGCGAAAACAGGTTTCGCCCGTTTCACCCCCAGATGCAGGTGGAATTTTGAGCCTCAGCCGGACTTGAAATCGGAGGTTCCGTCATGGAAAAAGCGCGGGAATCGCGGTGGGGACGCGGAGAATTTTTGGTCCTGGGTATGGCGATGGGGTTTGTTCTGGGCTACGTTCTGGGGGGCGTATCCGCCGTCGGGGCCGTCCCCGGCGACAGCCCGAAGGAGGCGCCTCGGGAGGAACGGCCGCAAGCCCCGCCTCAACCCACACAAGATAAAAGGGCTGTATTGGAAGCCCTTTACGAGGATACGGGAATGAGGACGGGGTCGATCAAAGAAGCCCATGCCATAAGGGCGCTCCTGTCCTTTTACGACCGGCTGAATCTGAAGGCCTTCGAGGACGATCAAAAGGCCTTCGAGAGCGTGCACGGGGAACTCCCGGACGTGGTGCGGAGAAAACGGCGAAGGATTTTCGAGGAAGAGCGCGTCAGGATGCTCGACCTCAGGGACAAGACGATAGCACAGGGATTCCTGGATGGAGAGGTCCTGTGCTTCTTCATCAAGATGCATCTTGACGAGCTTCGAGTCGTGACCCCGCGCCCGTTGCTGAAGCTCTTCGCCGAGGACGTCATGGGGCCCGTCAGTGCGGACTTCTATCGGGCCTATGGAGTCCTGCCGGAGACGGTTGCGGATTTTTCGGACCTGGATCAGGGGGCCGACCCCAGTCTTCTGACGAAGAGGATCGTCTTCGGCGGAGAGTACGGGGAATTGGCCAACGCCCGGCGCCCGGTGGGGGAGAAGGAGGAGAAGGCCCTCCTCCTCCCCGTGGACTTTCCGCCCCTGAGGGGCCTGCTCTCCTTCTACGCCAGTCTGGATATCGATACGCTCGAGGCGGATCAGAGGAAGTTCGAGGCGGAGTTCCGCGCCCTGACCAAGGAGGAGCGGGAGCATCGGCTGAAAGGCTTCGAGGAGGAACGAGCCGAGATGGAGGTCCTGCAAAGGGACCTGCTGGAACGCCTTCCCGTAACCTACGACACCCTGTCGCTGTGGGTATCGCGCACGCTGGGAACGCTGCGGGCGGTGACGCCCCGGCCGCTGCTGACGCTTCTGGCGGAAGAGGTGCTGGAGCCGCTCAGCATGGACATCCTGAAGGGGCAACATGTGGGGCCGGATATCTTCGAGGGCTATTCCGACCTCGACTGCGCTCGAAGATCCGACGCTTCTTCCTCCGTCATGGATGCCCGTGTTGTCCAGGACCCCGGGGTGTTGGGGGAGCTTCGCGCCTACGAGAGGACGAGGAGGCTGATCGCGTCGGGGCAATACCGGGAGCCATACGAATTTTTTCGGGCGCCGTATCCAAGGCGCGGCCTTGCGTCGCTATATGCTCCAATCTTCGAGAGGGATCGTCCTTACCTTCCCCCTTTGGCCCAAAGGCGCCGCGAGTGGCTGGCGTTTTACTTTTCCGAGCTCGAGAAAGAGGGGCAAAAGGATGTTTTGAAAGACGTGACGAAGGAGGCGACGGAATATTACTACCTGATGATCCTGCGCCGCCTGAGGCTGGCGGTGTTGCTTGCAAAGTCGTTGAGAGGCCAGGAGGGAAATGGTGCTTTTATCGGCTGGAACCGCGGTCTTGAAGTCATCGAAATCCTGGACAAGTCATGTAATAAGATGCTTTGGATAGTAAGGAAGGGCTATTCCGATTCAAAACTGGATAGAGAATTATCCTCGATGAACGGTGGCGCCGTGATATCGCTGGAACCGTTGTCGAGCATCGTGGATATCTTCGACAGGCATTTCCCCAATGATTTTCTCTTTCCTGACTGGCCCTTGAATGGAGCCGTCAGGGTTAGATAAGGGGGCCCATGAATCGAGGCCGCGGATTTACGCCTGTCGCTGCAAGCGCGTGGAAAAAGCTGTATCCGGAGAGATTCGCCGGCGGCGGCATGATGGGCGATCCCCGCGGGACGGTGAACGCGCAGGCCCGGGAGACGCCGGGCGTGCCCCTTGGCGTCCCGACGTCTCCCGGGCTTCGAGGGCGCCAGGTTGGCGCGGGAGGGAGGAGGCCGTCACGCCAGGAAACCGTTGATGATCTCCTCCTCCGCCTGCTGTTCAGTCAGCCCGAGCGTCATCAGCTTGATCAGCTGTTCGCCGGCGATCTTCCCGATCGCCGCCTCGTGGAGCAGCGACGCATCCACGTGGTGCGCCTCGAGGGAGGGCACGGCGAGGATCGTCCCCTCGTCCATGATGATGGAGTCGCATTCCGTATGGCCGCTGCATGGGGCGTTCCCCACGATGCAGGCGTCAAATTTCTGGTAGGACCTGTCCCTGGCGATGGAACGCGAGACGATGTCGGCGCTGCCGCCCTCCTCCTGGAGGACGACCTTGTAGGTGCTGATCGCATGTTGCTCTCCATGGGTCATCAGGCGTTCGCGCACCACGAGGCGCGCATTTTTCTTCAGCTCGGCGATGGTCGTGCGGTCCGTGGAGTCGACGCCCTTTATCTGCACCATCTCCATCTCCATGGAGCTTCCGTCCTCCAGGTACGCCTCCGTCACCGGGTTCAGGATGCGCCTGCCCGTGCCCTCCCCCGAGCCGTAATGCTTCTCGACGTACTTCACCTTCGCGTTTCTGCCGACGTAAAACCGGTGGATGCCGTCGTGTTCCGAGTCCCGATTGCCGCAATTATCGATGCCGCATCCGGCGACGATGGTCACGTCGCTGTTTTCGCCGATGAAAAAGTCGTTGTGCACCGTATCCTTCAGCCCGCTTTCGGAGAGGGCCACCGGGATGTAGACGCTTTCGCGCGTGGTGCCGGGCTTGATGCGGATGTCGATCCCGCTGCCGTCCTCCTTCGAGACGATGTCGATGTTCTCCGTGCTGTTTCTTCCCGCAAGCCCTCCATCGGCGCGGAAATTATAGGCTCCCGCAGGGATGCCGAAAAGGTCCGCCACCTCGTGGATCAGGCGCTTCTGCACCTCGGTCAGATTCGCCATCAGACGTCCCTCCTCAATCTGTTGCACGTGCCCTGCGCCGACTCCGTACCGATGAGGTCCGGAAAGATATCCGCTCTCGCACCGTGCCGGACTATCGCTCCGTCGGCAAGGACCGCGATCTCGTCCGCGATGTTCAGGATGCGTTCCTGATGGGATATGATGATCATGGAGCTGTCCCGGATATTCCTTCTCATGGACTCGAAGATGCGGATGAGATTTTGGAAGCTCCAGAGGTCGATCCCCGCCTCCGGCTCGTCGAATACCGTCAGGCGGGAGTGCCTGGCGAGGACGGTGGCGATCTCGATGCGCTTGAGTTCCCCGCCGGACAGGGACGCGTTGACCTCCCTCCGGATATAGTCCTGGGCGCAGAGCCCGACCTCCGAGAGGTAGTCGCAGGCCTCCGAGACGGACAGGTCCCTTCCGGCCGCGAGCCTCAGCAGCGTGACGACCCTGATCCCCTTGAACCGCACCGGCTGCTGGAAGGCGAAGCCCATCCCCTTCCTGGCGCGCTCCGTTATCCCCAGGTCCGTGATGTCGGACCCGTCCAGAAGGATCCGGCCCTCGGTCGGCCTCTCGATTCCGACGATCAGCTTGGCGAGCGTGGACTTCCCGCTGCCGTTCGGGCCGGTGACGACGACGAAGGTGTTGTCGTTCACCACAAGATTCAGGTCGTGGATGATCTCCTTTTTGACGCCGTCATTTTCGACCGAGAAAGATAGGTTCCTCAACTCCAGCATGACCGCACCCCCCTGCGCGCTGGCTTTGCGCCGTTCCCCCGTGATGTGCCATGGCACCCGTTTATGAAAGCAGGGCCCTTGCCAGGCCCGGAATCTCGGCATAGTCGGCCTCGCCGGGATTCCACAGGGACCGCACGTTCTCCTCGACGACCGTAAAGCCGGCCTCCTTCAATTTCTGCTGCAGGAGCTTGACGCCCTCCCCGCTCCAGCCGTGGCACCCGAACGCCGCGGCCTTCTTGTTCCTGAACTTGAGCTGTTTCAGGAACTCCAGCCACCCCGCCATGGAGGACAGATAGCTGTTGCTGACGGTGGGGGAGCCCACGGCGATGGCCCTGGACTTGAACACCTCGGTCATCACCTCGTTCTTGTCGGCCTTCGAGATGTTGAACACCTTGACCACCGTCTCGGGGCTTTGGGCGTGGAGCTCCTGGGCGATGGCGTGCGCCAGCTTCGCCGTCCCCTCCCACATGGTGTCGTAGGCGACCGTGACCTGATCCTCCTGGTAGGCGTCGGCCCAGGCCGCATACTTTTCCACGATCCGCGCCGGCGCCTCGGCCCAGATGGCTCCGTGGGAGGGAGCGATCATCTCGATGGGAAGGTTGAACCCGCCGATCTCCGCCAGCTTCTTCGTCACCATGGGGGAGAAGGGGGTCAGGATGTTGGCGTAGTACTTCATGGCTTCCTTCCAGAGCAGGCATGGATCGGCCTTGCCGTCGAAGAGCTCCTCCACCGCGTAGTGCTGACCGAAGGCGTCGTTGGAGAAGAGGATGTTGTCGCCGGTCAGAAAGGTGGCCATGGAATCGGGCCAATGGAGCATCGGCATCTCCACGAACACCAGGCTCTTGCCGTTGCCGATCTCCAGGGTGTCCTTGGTCTTCACGACCCGGAAGTTCCAGCCGCGCTTTCCAAACTGCCCCTCCAGGCTTTTGACGGCATTTGCGGTACAGAAGATGGGCGTCTCCGGGATTTTTTCCATCAACGTGACGAGGGAGCCGGAATGGTCGCACTCCCCGTGATTCGCCACGATGAAGTCGATCTTCTTCAGGTCGATCTCCCGCTCCAGATTCTCCACGAACTCGTCGCTGTGCGGCACCCATACCGTATCGATGAGGACGGTCTTCTCCTCCTCGATAAGATAGGCGTTCTGGCTGGAGCCGTTTTTGATGGAGTAGTCGTCCCCATGAAACTTCTCCAGCTCCCAATCGATATACCCGACCCAGCTCACGTTGCCTTTGACATGCTTTCTCATTGTTTCCCCCTCTGAATTGCTCCGGCGGAACGACCGACGATGGCTTTCGCCATGCCGATACGGCCGCCGCCGGCGATACCCCGCCCCGGCCTCTGCCCTTTCATCCCCGTTTGGCCGAGGGGCCGGGAGATCCTGAAGCGGCGCACGTTCCGCGGCCGATACGGAGCTCCCGGCGTCCGTTCGCATCCAGGGCAACGCCCCCGGCATCGCCCTCCGTTTACTCGAGGACCAGGAGCAGCGCCATCTTGAATTTGCCGTCCGCCTTGACGTAGTGCAGCCCGTTCTTCTCGAACCTGAAGTTCTCCCCCGCACGGATGGGGTACTCCTTCCCCTCGTATCCGATGATCGCCTTGCCGTCCAGGGCGAAAACCAGCGCCTCGCCCGGCGCGGAATGCTCGGACAACCCCGTGCCCTCGTCGAAGCTCATCACCACGAACTTCAGCTTGGGATTGCTCAGGATGTCCATGTTGACGATCTTGCCCTCCTGATACGGGATCAGGTCCTTCAGTACAAAAACTTCCTTGTCCTTCAGAATGGGGTTCATGACGGTCTCCTTTCTCAACAATACCTCGACGTACACGCCCTCCGTATCGGCCTTGATGCCCACGGGCGTTCCGACGGGGGTCACGTAACACTGCCCCGCGTCGAGCGGAATCTCCTTTCCGGCCAGGATTCGCAGGGCGCCGTGGGCGGCCAGCCAAATCTTGTGGACCGGATAGCTCTCGGGGCTGATATCCGTCCCCTCCGCCATGGAAAAGACAAGAGTGTCCCGGATAATCTCGCCGGATATGGTGCAGCCGGGAAAAGCCGGGTTCTCCGCCGCAAGGGTGAAAGTGCCAGCCTTCATAATACACCTCCCGCTTGTGATTTATGACAAGGGAAGTATAATATGAAATCAATAAGAAGTCTGTATCTCAGGATACGAACCTGTATGAAAAAAGGCGGAGAACTGTCGGACAGGACAGGGGCGTCCGGGAACGGGGGACGTGATGGATTATTCTGCGCTCGAGAAGTGCCGGCTCTTTCGCGGACTCTCCGCGGAGGAGATCGAGAGGGGCATTGGGGACATCCCGTGCCATGTGAAACGCTACGAGGAGGGGGAGACCATCTGCCCCCTCATGGCGAAGGCCGACCAGGTGGGCATCATCCTGAGGGGAAGCGCGCAGTCGCACCAGCTGCATCCCAATGGAGACCAGATCAACTTTACCGTCCGCCAGGCGGGGGACATCATCGGCCCTGCGGCCGTGTTCTCCCGCATGCAGCGGTACCCCTTGGAAGTGAGGGCGTTGGAGCCGACGGAGGTATTGACGTTCGAAAGAACCGGGATCCTCCGTCTGCTCCACGGCGACATCCGTGTGATGGAGAACTTCATCTCGGAGCTGGCGTCCGCGAACTTCCTCCTTCAGCAGCGGCTGGAGCTCATGACCTACAGCGCCATCCGTCAGAAGATCGCGTTTTATCTCCTGATGGGCTCCCCGCAAGCCGGTGCGGACAGGGTTCGCGTTCCGGGGTCCATGACGAAGTGGGCGCTGACCCTGAACGTGTCCCGCCCGTCCCTGCATCGGGAGCTGAGGAAGCTGGAGGCCATGGGGTTCGTCCGATACCGGCCTCCCGATATCGAGATTCTGGATGCGGAGGGGCTCAGGAGCACGTTGATGCAGTGACCCCGGCCGACAGGGCGGCACGGCGCTGGCGAAGGCCTCTCCGGTCAATGGCTGCTCCGTAAAGGCGGTGTGGGGGCCTCCGGGCGGCACAGATCCGGGTTGAGGCGGCACAGGTGGAGGGCTACGGAGATCTCCACCTGTTTCTCGGGGGCGGAGAGGTCGCCGGTCAGCTCGCAGATCCGCTCGTATCGATAGCGGACGGTGTTGTAATGAACCTGCAGTTCCCGTGCCGTCTCCCTCTGGTTCCAGCCGCACCGTACCAGTGCCTGGAGCGTTTCGAAAAGCTGCTCGTCCTCCTTCAGGCCGCCCAGGCGGCGCATGCAGAACTTCCGGGCCTCCATGCCGTCGGCGATGGGCGACAGGATGGTGAGGACGCCGAGCTCCTCCCAGAAGTACAGGGCGTTGCCCCCGCAGAAGGGGCGCATGATCTCGATGGCCCTGCGGGCCTCCTCGTAGCTCTCCTCGCAGCCCATGAAATCGGTTTTTTCGTCGCCGCAGCCCACCGTGAGGGTGAAGTCCGTCCAGGAGCGCACCTTCTTCCGGACAACCTCGGCCACGACGCGGAGCCGCGACAGAAAGTCCATGTTCCGTTCCGGTGTTACAAGGAAGATGATGGAGTCGCTCATCGTGGAATAGGGACACTCCCGGAACACGGCCCTCATCTCCTGTTTGCAGAGGGCGTAGATGCGCTGGCGGGATTCCTCGAGCTCCCGCGTCTCACGCTTCGACATCGGCTGTCCGAAGCGTCGCTTGTACTCGTCGATGTCGAAGATGACGCAGCGGACGGAGCCGGACAGATCCCATCCGAATTGGCGTCCCCGGTTCAGGAGCTCCTCGCGGTATCGGATGTTCCGGGTGATCAGGTCCTGTACGAACTCGTCCCGATAGCGGGCCTCCACCTGTCGGGCGGCGATGTCCCGCTGGAAGCTGAAGAGCATCGCGGTTTTGGCGTGTTCCAGGACGACGCGCCAGGCACTGCCCTCCGGCCAGCGTTTGAAGATGAAATGGCCGTAGGTTGTGTTGCCCAGCCCGAGACGCTCGTGGTAGTGCCGGCTCAGAAGCGCCTTTTTCTCCCGTGCGCTCGACACGGGGCTGAAGCCGCCCCTGGCGGCGCAGAAGCAGCGGCCGGAGATGGCATCCAGAAAGCAGACCTCGGTATTCAGAAAGGACATCAGGTTGCGGACGATCCCGTCGGCTCCGCCCCCCTCCGCCACGACCTGGGTGAAGGACCGCAGCACCGACTCGGAGAAGCGGATGCTCTCCACCTCGTCCGTCCTCAGGATGACGATGCGGATGATGTCCGAGTAGGGCAGCTCCAGGGGAAGGCCGAGGATCGGCAGCCCCAGCCACTCGGCCAGGTCCTTGGCGTGAGGGGGAAACTCGCTGAGAAAACGGCCCTTGAACCCCAGCGCCGCCGCCCCCGCCTTGTGCAGGGCCATGACGAGGTCGTCGAAATCGTCCGGCTGGTCGCGGAACTGGTAGCCCGTGGAGAGCAGCAGCTCCCCGCCCCTGAGCCACCGGGCGATGTCCGGAGCCTCCATGACGTTGACGCTCCTGACCGGTCGATCCAGCCCGCCCGCTCCGGCGATCAGCTCGGTCTCGGCGAGTTCCTGGGAGGTCAAGAGTTCTCGGACAGTCAGGGAAATAGCCATCACCTCCTTGTGAAATCACGATGCGGGGACTTCATGATCGAGTCATTATACAAAATTTTCTGGACGCACGAAAAAGGCGACCCCGAAGGGCCGCCCTGTCCGGCTCGTGTCGGCCGCTATTCCTTCGCCAGGCCGGCCTGGAGCGCTCCCAACCCCTTGCCCGGCTCGATCTTGTAGCCGCACTTCAGGCAGGCTCGCTCGACGGCGGCCATGGTCCCAACCAGGATGTGCTTGTCGATGTTGCCCATGTGCCCGAGCCGGAAGCTCTTGCCGGCGAAGCCGGCCAGGCTCCCCGCGGAGTAGATGCCCTCCTCCCCCAGCTTCGCGCGGAAGGCCGCGTCCTCCAGCCCCGAGCCCTCGGGATAGAAGAAGACCGTCAGCGTCGGCGCGCGCATCTCCTTCGGCGCTGCGGGACGGAACCCCAGGGCCTCCATGCCCGCCACGAAGTAGCCGGCCTGACGGATGTGGCGCGCATAGCGCTCCTCCAGCCCCTCCTCCTTGATGATGCGGACGCTCTCCTTGAGGGCCCAGATCATGTTGACGGGCGGCGTGCCCCAGTACTTGGAGGGATCGTTCATGATGGGGATCCAGCGCTCGAAATCGATGTAGGACTCGGGGATGGTCCCCAGGGAGCGGCGCTTCTCGACCGCCTTCCCGCTCGCCCAGAGGATCGCCAGCCCCGGCGCGACGCCGAAGGCCTTCTGGCTGCACGTCAGCAGGACGTCGATGCCCCAGTCCATCCAGGCCTCCGCGCCGGCCGCCGCCGCGACCGCGTCGACGATCAGCATCACGTCGGGGTGCTTCTTCTTCATCATGTCGCAGATCGCCTTGAGGGGGACGACGACGCCCGTGGAGGTGTCCACGTGGGTCACGGTGACGGCGGCGTACTTCTTGGCGGAGAGCGCGGCGTCCATCTGCTCGGGCGTGTAGACCGAGCCCCACTCCGCCTTCAGGGTGTCGACGGCAAGGCCCTTGTTCGCACACATGTCGATGAACCGGTCCCCGAAGAACCCGTGGGAGCAGATCAGGATGGAGTCCCCGCGTTTGGTGACGTTCGAGACCGCCATCTCCATGGCCAGCGTACCGCTGCCCGCGATGACGAAGGCCTCGCCGTCGCAGCGCCACATCGACTTGAGGTCGGCGACCACCCCTTTGAAGTCCGCGACGAACCCCGCGTCCCCAAAGGCCACGGTCTCCCGGGCCATCTGATCCTGGATCGAACGGACCACCGGCGTGGGGCCGGGGATCATTACAAGCTTCGGTGTCTTGATCATCACTGCATTCCTCCCTTTGAATGGTAAAAATCACGAGGCGTGAAAACGAGGCGCGAAAACGAATTGAGATAAAACCAAGCACAAGTACAGAAAACCACAGCAATTACGAGAAATCCCGCAGGATATTCACCGTTCCGCGGCGTAGTAGCCGCAGTCCGCGGATATCCGCGTGCAGGCCTCCAGCAGACGGTCCTTGAGCTCCAGCAGGCGCGTCATATCCCCGCGCACCGTCGGGCACGACACGCTCACCGCCCCGACGACCTTGCCGGAGTAGTCGAAGATCGGCGCTCCGACGCAGACGACGCCCTCCATGTTCTCCTCGAGGTCCAGGGCGTAGCCCTGCTTCCGAATTTCGGCGAACTGCCCGGCGAGCTCCTCCCAGGTCGCGACGCTGAGGCGAGTCCGCCGCTCCGGGACCGCGGCGTCCATGAGGTAGCGCCGTTCGGGCTCGGGCAGGAAGGCCAGGAGAACCTTCCCGACCGACGTACAGGTGAGGCTGGCGCGCCCTCCGATGCGGGAGTGCAGACGGAGCGACTTCGTTCCCTCGAACTTGTCCACGTAGATGACCTCTCCGTTGTGGTAGACGGCCAGATTGATGACCTCGTTGATGGTGCGTTCCAGGGCCTTGAGGTGCGGACGGGCCTCCGCGCGGAGGTCGATGGACTCGATGAGGTGCGCGCTGAGCTCCACCAGACGATAGCCCAGCCGATACCGCCGGGTCTGGGGGTCCTTACGGACGAAACGATGGGTGGCCAGAGTCGAGAGCATCTTCGAGACCGAGGCCTTGTTGATGCCCAGCCGCGCGGATACCTCGCTGACGCCGGCCCCGTCGGGACCGTCGGCCACACATTCGAGTATATTCAGCGCCTTGCCAAGGGACTTGACCCCCTCGCGCTCCTCCGCCAACCTGATACGCCTCCTTCTCCGCCGATTGTCCCAAGTATAGCATCGATATTTTCACAATAAAAAACGATATTTCACGATAAGAAACGAAAATGAGGGATATCGCTCGGGAAATCCCTCCGTTTTCCCTTGGCCTTTCCCCGGACTCAGGGCTCGAACCACGTGCCGCGGAGCAGCCGGCGGGCCTCCTCCGTGAGGGGGATCAGGTCCTCGGGGCCGAGCAGGCCGATGTCGAACTTCCGATTCAGGGCCGCAAAATGCTGCAGGCCGAAGGCGATCTTCTTCAGGTAGGAATAGGCCCCGACGGCCCCCGGCGGAATTCGGTCCGCCGCCTCGCCGTAGAGGCCGCGCAGCTCCCCAAGCTCCAGAAAAAGCTCCTCCCGGGTCCCTCCGAACCTCTGCAGATGCTTCGGCACGGAGCCCTCCTCCAGGGATCTCCCCACCTGGTCGCCGACCATGGCTGCGGCCATCGCCGCGCGGCACAGCCCGACGGCCTTCACGTAGGGCGCTCCGATGGCCAGGGCCTTGAAAACTTGGTCCTCCCCGGAAAAACCGCCCGTGATCGTCACGAAGGGTATGTATTTCCCCTCCGACTCCAGCTGCCGGCACACGCCGACGACGGCGTTTTCGATGCACACCGCGGGCAGGCCCCATTCGTTCATCATCCTATTCGGGCTGTATCCCGAGCCGCCGCCGGCGCCGTCGAAGGTGACCATGTCGGCCTCCGCGGACGAGGCGATGCGGAGCACGCGCTCGATGTCCCGGCGGTCGTACCCCGCCATCTTGAAATAGACGTTGCGCGCGCCCAGCTCCCGAAGTTCGCGGACGCGCCGTGTTAGGGACTCCTCCGTCCACATGGGCAGGCGGTTGTAGGACCAGAAGACGGGGCACGCTCCCCTCTTGGCGGCCTCGGCGACCGCGGGGTCCTCCGGGTCCGGATGGACCAGGAGACCGTTTTTCTTCTGGGCCATCGCCTTCTCCAATGAGGGCAGGCGAACCGCGGGCTGCGTCCCCTTGGCGCTCTGCCCGAATTTGATCTCGACGGCCCCGGCGCCGCACTGCGTAATGGCGTACTCCGCAAGGCCCTGTGCGTCGTCCTCCACGTTGCACTGCAGGACGATCTGCCCATAGCCGCGGTCGTAACGGTTGAACGCGTCCAGCATCTCCTTCAGCATCTCGAACCGCACGATCTTGCCGTTCCTGTACTCGACGTGGGGGTCCTTGCTCGGGGATCCCTCGCCGATGACGCACACGGTGCCGGCCATCGCCGCGGCGGAAAAATAGTCCCTCCAGTTCAGCTTGATGATCGCGGGGAGCACGAGGGGCACGTTCAGCCGCACCGGGTTTTTCCCCTCGATGACGCGGTCCAGCTTCACGTTGAAGATGGTCGCCCGGTCCCCGTCCTCCTCGGTGCCCCGGGCCCCGAAGCAGCGCCCGTTGATGTTGAAGATGGAGTAGTCGATGGGGTTGTCCTTCTCGCTGGCGATCTGGTTGTTCCCGGTATTCGTCGGGTAGACCGCGGCCTTCCCCAGTATGGCCGCCAATCCGACCTCACAGGTCCCCACGCACTCCGCGGTGCAGAACGAACACATTCCCGAACACGGAGTGACCTTCCCGCTGCGCATTTTTGTGTCGTTGAAAGCGGACTCGTTCCTTGGACTGAAAGACATTGCGCACCCCCTCTTTCGGCTTGATCCTCGCCCGTTTTTTGTAAGGCCCCCCAATGCCCCTTACAAAACGTCGCGTTTTCCTGTCATGTCTCATGGGACGGTGGGATGGCCGCCGCTCGGAAAACCGGTGGATGAATCCATGAGTGAGACGACGGGGTCCCCGGGTAAAGAGATGAACGTAAAAGCCCGTTGCGGCGGGCGGAACGAATAAAGACGCGCCTTCGTGGGAGACGAGAGGACGGCGTTTTCGGACCCCGCCCACGGTATCGTGCAGGTTGGCCGAAGTATAGCATCGATATTTTCACAATCAAAAACATTATTTCGTAATAGGAAATAATGGGAGGCCGGAAAACGGTTTCCCGCTAAAATCGTGGGGAGGAAGAGTCCATTACGAAAGGAGATTTTCGAGATGATCCGAGCCTTGCTGGAACATGCGGAACGTTACTATGTCCTTGGGGAGGGCGTGAGGATGGCGCTCGAGTACATTCGGGGGAACGACCTGCTCTCCCTGGCTCCGGGGCGGTATCCGATCGATGGGGACCGTGTGTTCGCCCTGATCCAGGAACCGACCACCCAATCCAGGGACCGTGCGCCGTTCGAGAACCACAAGCGTCACGCCGATCTTCAGGCGACCCTGAGGGGGGTGGAGTATGTGGGGTACTGCCCCATCGGGAAGCTGACTCCGGAGGGGGATTACAACGCGGAGACGGACGTCCAGCTCTACAGCGGGGAGGGGGACCTGTTGATGCGCAACGACGCCGGGAAGAGTTTCGCCCTGTTCTATCCCGAGGACGGGCACCAGCCCTACGTCACGCTGGGCGACCCTGCGCCGATCAAAAAGGTCGTCGTGCGGATACGAACGGATATGCTGGCCGGAGGACGTGCGTCCTGATATCTCCGGGTTCGCGTGAGTCGGTTGTTGTAAGCATATAAATTCCAGGACGCTTTTTTATGTTTCATTCACAATGATTTCCTTCCCTCGCTTTTCTATACTTTTCACAAACGGAAACGGTACGTTCCCCGAAGCGGCGGCCCTGTCGGGCCGTTATTCGTGGGACGGAGCCGTTTTGCGGCAAGGGCCGGGCACGGCCTCGCCGAAAAACTGATGAAGGCGGTGTTTCGCTATGGGTTATCCGAAAGGCAATCTGACGACGCGTGCGGTTGTGAAGCCCTGGAGCTACACGGTGATTCCTCCGGAGGGGCGCGTCAAGAACGTCCTTCCCTTCTTCGAGGGGTTCTCGACCACGATCCTGGCCTCTCCCAAGTACGGTGCCAGCTTCGTGTTCTATATCTCGACCGTCGAACCGGGCGCCAGGACCACGCGGACCTGGAGCGCGGAGGAGGGGATCGAGACCTTCGTCTATTTCATGGACGGAGAGGGCGAGCTGTCGGTGAAGATCGGCGGGGAGGAGAAGGTCCTGAAGCAGGGCGGCTACGCCTATTCCCCGGCGGGCGTGGGGATGGACTTCGCCAACAAATCCAAGGGAACCATGCGGATCCTCTTCTACAAGCAGCGCTATACGCCCATCGAGGGGCACGCCGCGCGGACGTTCTGGGGCAACGTCAACGACATCCAGGAACGCATCTACGACGATATGGCCAACGTCTTCATCCAGGACCTTCTGCCCACCGACCTGGGCTTCGACATGAACTTCCATATCCTGAGTTTCGAGCCTGCCGGCTGCCATCCCTTTATCGAGACGCACGTTCAGGAGCACGGGGCCTACATGCTCTCGGGCCAGGGCGTCTACATTCTGGGCGACGATTACGTCCAGGTGCAGAAGGAGGACTTCGTCTGGTTCGGGCCCTTCGTGCAGCAGGCCGTCTACGCCACGGGACGCGAGCGTCTGTCCTACATCTACTCCAAGGACTTCAACCGGGACGCCGAGATCTGATTTTCGAAAAATCACGGGCATCTGAAAGAAATCACGAATATCCGAGTCTGAAAGGAGACAACGTTTCATGGCCCTGCCGAAGAGCTTCACCCCGTTCCAGATCAAGGACAAACTGGCCGAGACGGGACTGAGGGGAAAAAATTTCGAGTTCCTGACCGACTACACGCGCGAGCAGCTCCAGAGCCTTTTCGAGGCCGGGGAGATGCTGGAGCCCTATTGGCGGTCCAAGCTGAACTTGATGGAGGGCAAGGTGCTGGCGACTCTCTTCTTCCAGCCCAGCACCCGAACGCGCTTCAGCACGGAGGTCGCCATGCTGCGCCTCGGCGGTTCCGTGCTCTCCGAGTCGAACCCCACCACCAGCTCCTCCACGGCCAAGGGCGAGTCGCTGTCGGACTACCTCCGCACGGTGTCCTACTACGCCGACATCATCGCCCTGAGGCACCCCAACGAGAATGAGGTCTTCCCCGCGCTTCCCGGCGCGCGCGTCCCCGTCATCAGCGGCGGGTGGGGCAACGTCACCCATCCCACGCAGGGCCTGCTGGACGTCTACACCATCTACCGGGCGCTGGGGCGCTTCGAGGGCGTCAAGGTCATGATCGCCTCCTCGGACCTCTCCCGTGCGCGCAGCGGGCACTCCTTCGCCCTGGGCCTGGCCACGATGGGGGCGGAACTGGTTTACGTCGGCACCAGCGTCAACCCCATCCCGCAGCTCGTGATGGACAAGATCAAGGCGACGGGCGCCAAGGTGACGGTGCACAACGACCTGACGAGCGAGGAGTACATGGACTGCATGGCCGAGGTCGACGCCTGCTACCTTCCGGGATGCAGCGTGCCCAAGAACGACCCCGAGGCGCGCGCGGCCTTCATGGACCTGATCAAACCCTTCTACATCACGCTCGAGGGCCTCGAGAAGATCAAGAAGAAGACCGGAAAGGTCGTCGGAATCATGCACTCCCTGCCCCGCAACGACGTGGAGTTCGACTACGCCATCGACGACAGCGAGTTCCAGCTTTACTTCCGTCAGATCGGGTTCAGCATTCCCATCCGCATGGCGCTGATCGCCGGTATGGTCGGCGTGGACTGACGCGACGGCCGACAAAAAGCGGGGCGGCCCGGGAAAGCTGCCCCGCCTTCCTCAGGGAAACGCCGATTCGACCATGAAGCCTCCCTGGTGAAGAATCTAAGCGACCAACTCGGTTGGTGGATAAACTGAGTGAGCGACAAACTCGCGTTGCTCGTTGGTCGCCTGTTTATCGTTACGCTCGTTGGTGGTCCGCTTGTGGCGGTTTGCTTAGGTGGTACCCCAGCTTGCCTGTTTTGAGGCGGAAGCCTGCCGGGGTCGCCGCTGCCCCCGGCAGGGGAGTCCTCGCTTCGCTTGCGGGCCGCTCGGCCTCAAGATAGCGGCGTGGGGCACGTTGGTTTTTATGTCCATCCCGCTCCGAATGTATCGCCCCCTATCCTGAAAACAGTAAGGAGAGATACGAGCATGAGCAATGCGAATGCGGAAGAGACAACCCGTAACGGAAAGCTGCGTTTCGTCGAACCCCACATCTTCGCCATCCTCTTCTTCTTCATCGTCCTGATGGCCCTGTGTACCCGGGTCATCCCCGCCGGCGTCTACAAGCGCATCCCCATCGAGGTGGAGGGGGCTGCGCGAATGATGGTGGATCCGACGTCCTATCATCGTGTCGAGAGGACCCCGGTGAGCCTGTTGGGCGTCTTCATGTCCATCCCCCAGGGCTTTGCGGAGGCCGCGGCCGTCATCGCCGTGACGTTCTGCGTGGGTGGGGCATTCGGGGTCGTCAAGCGTACCGGCGCCATCTCCATAGGGGTCGCGGCGCTGGCGCGCCGGATGTCGAGGCGGGGCATCATGGTCATCCCCGTCCTGATGGTGGCCTTTGCCGCCATAGCGGCATTCATAGGGACTCAGGAGCTCTCGCTGATTTACGTGCCGATCATCCTGCCTCTGATGCTGGCCCTGGGGTTCGATTCCATGACCGCCGCCGCCACGGCCCTCTGCGCCACGACGGCGGGGTTCACGGGGGCGATCACCAATCCGTTCACGGTCGGGCTGGCGCAGAAGATCTCCGACGTGCCGCTCTACTCCGGGGCAGGCTACCGCTTCGTGGTGCTCGTCGTCCTGACCTCCGTCACGATACTTTACGTCATGCGCTACGCGAGCCGGGTGCGCAGGGACCCTTCGAAGAGCCTGGTGCGCGAGACCGATGCGCGCTGGCGGGAGGAGTTCGCCGAGGAGGATGAGGCGGCCCATACCAGGGCGACGACGCGGGAGATCCTGGCGGGAGTCTCCGCCGTCCTGATGTTCGCCTGGATGATCTGGGGAGTCCTCGCCTGGAAGTGGGAGATGGTCCACATGGGCGGGATGCTCCTCGCCATCGGTCTGGTCTCCGGCCTCCTTGGAGGGCTGAATCCCAACGCCATCTGCCGCGCCTTCGAGGAGGGGTTCGGAGAGGTCCTGCTGGGGGCCATGATCATGGGGGTGGCGCGTGGTGTGGCCGTCGTGATGACCCAGGGACAGATCATCGATACGGTCATCTTCTACATGGCCCGGATGATCCAGCACATTCCGCCGGCCGTGAATGCCGTGGGAATGTTCGTCGCGCAGAGCGGATTCAACTTCCTGGTCTCGTCGGGAAGCGGGCAGGCCGTCATCACGATGCCGATCATGGCGCCCCTGGCCGATCTCGTGGGGGTTACCCGTCAGGTCTCGATCCTGGCCTTTCAGCTTGGGGACGGATTGTCGAACATCATCTTCCCCACCTCCGGCTATTTTATGGCCGTCCTGGCCCTGGCCCGCATTCCGTGGGACCGATGGCTACGCTTCATGTTGCCGCTCTTTTTGATCGAAAGCCTTTTGGGCAGTGTGTTTCTGGTGATCGCTCAGCTGATCGGCTGGCAGTGAACGTGACGGCGGCTCCCGTGGGCCTTCCTTGCTCGTGAGTCGATTGTGAGGAGAATAAATCTATGGAACAGGACAAAAGCAACCGGAAATTCAAACTTTCCCTGACCCACAGCATCCTGATAGCTACCGTCCTGGGGATGATCGTGGGGTATCTCGTGGGCCCTGCAATAGCTCCGATCAAGATCTTCGGCGATATCTTCCTGCGTTTGATTCAGATGTCCGTTCCCCTGATCATACTGGGGGCCGTCTTGGAGGCTGTGGGGCAGATCAATCCCAAAGAGCTCGGTAAACTGGGATTTAAGATGTTCGTGTGGTTCTCGGTTTCTACCGTTATCGCCGCCGTGATTGGTCTTGCCCTGGCCTTCACCATTCAGCCCGGCGTCGGGCTCCCCCCCATGGAGACGGTCAATCCGGTTCAGCCGCCAACGCAAACGATCGCGCAGGTCATACTGAACTTCTTCCCTGTCAATATCGTCGACTCCATGGCCAAAGGGTCCATGATCCAGGTGATTGTCTTCGCAATCGTACTTGGTATTGCGGTCAGCGTGAACATGAGGGACGACGGAGATCGGTCCCTGTTGAATGGCCTGCGCGTCTTCAACAAGTCCCTCCTGACCATGATCAAAGTGATCATGAAAACCGCGCCGTTGGGGGTTTTTTCGCTCATGGCCTGGGTCTCAGGATCTCTGGGGTTCAACATCATCATTCCTCTGATCAAATACCTCGGCGGAATCTCCTTGGGCGTCGTCATTGTTATGGTACTCATGATCGCGATCACTGCGGCCTATGTGAGGGTCAACCCCTTTAAGTTAGCGGCGAAGCTTGGGAACATGACTCTTGTTGCCGCCACGACCACATCCTCCGCTATCTCCCTTCCGGTCAAAATGGAGGATTCGGAGAACAAGCTGGGCGTCAGCAAGAAGATCTCGAATCTCGTCAACCCTCTGGGGATGGTGCTCAACAGTGCGGGGCAAGCGATTTTCCTGTCCATGGGCAGCATCATGATCGCCCAGTTCTTCCACATCGATATGACCCTCGGCAGGACCATCCAGGTCGTTGCGATATCCACCCTGGCCTGCATGGGAACCCTTGCCGTTCCGGGCGGGGCCCTGATCATCCTTGCGAGCCTCATGCCGACCCTGGGGCTCCCCGCGGAGGGCATCGCCATTCTGGCCAGCGTGGATTGGTTTCGGGGCATGATTACGACGATTCCCAATGTCGACTGCGACGCGCTGATCGCCTTGATTATCGCTAAGGGCGAGGGCGAGTTCAACCGGGACATCTTCGACGGTAAGGTAGACCCCACGAAGTGCGACGCGTAGCTTCACGGTTTCAGGGACGAGTGAGGTGATTCGGAATGAGGCTGTTGGTCATCAACTCCAACATGAACCGTGAGATTACGGACAAGATCCAAAACATCGCCCATGGCCTGGCGAACCCCGATACGACGGTGGATGCGATCTGTGCGGAGTGGGGCGTTCCGGCGATCGAGGGCGGTTACGATGCGGCGTTTGCCGCTCTGGCTACAGTCGAGTCGATCAAACGCCACGAGAAAAACTACGATGCCTTTATCATCGCCTGCTACTCCGATCCGGGCCTTTATGCCGCGCGCGAACTGACGAACAAGCCGGTCTATGGCATCGCTCAGGCTTCGATGCTGGCGGCGTGTTCCTTTGGACACCGATTCAGCATCCTGTCCCCCTTGGCCCGCTTCAAGCCCGTGCTTGAAAGCCTCGTCCGCTACTATGGCCTGGAGGCCCTGTGCGCTTCGGTTCGAACGGTCGACATGGACGTAAAGCAATCTTTCGACGACCTGAAGGCGGCCAATACGGCCTTTGCCCGCGAGGCGAGGCGGGCCGTGGAGGAGGACGGAGCCGAGGTGATCTGCCTGGGCGGAGCAGTTTTCGCCGGCCGGGACCGAGCGATCGGCGAGGAGGCGGGCGGGGTGGTTTGCATCGACGGCCTGTCCGCAGCCCTCAAACAGGCGGAGGCCTACCACCGCCTTGGTTACACGAGCAGTAAGGTGGGGCTTTTCGAGACTCCACGTACGAAGGTCCGGACCCTGCCGGGCGGTGTGGAGGCGTAATCGGCGGCCGCCGGAGGGTTTATGCCGGGCCGCTCCCGTGGAGTTCGCGGCATGTCCGTCATTTTTGGAATAAAGAGGTGGTATCGAAATGAAGCTGTTGGTCATCAATTCCAACATGAACCGCGAGATCACGGACAAGATCCGTGAGGTTTCGCGCAGGCTGGCGAACCCCGGTACGACGGTGGACGTGATCTGTGCGGAATGGGGCGTGCCCGTGATCGAGGGGAACTATGATGCAGCCTTTGCCGCCCTGGCTACAGTCGATCTGGTCAGACGTCACGAGAAAAACTACGACGCCTTCGTTATCGCCTGTTACTGCGATCCGGGGCTCTATGCCGCCCGAGAACTGACGAACAAGCCGGTCTATGGCATCGCTCAGGCCTCGATGCTGGCGGCGTGTTCCTTTGGACATCGATTCAGCATCCTGTCCCCCTTGAGCCGCTTCAAACCGGTGATTGAGAGTCTGGTCCGCTATTACGGCCTGGAGGCCCTGTGCGCTTCGGTTCGAACGGTCGACATGGACGTAAAGCAATCTTTCGACAACCTGAAAGCGGCCAACACGGCCTTTGCCCGCGAGGCGAGGCGGGCTCTGGAGGAGGATGGAGCCGAGGTGATCTGTCTGGGCGGGGCCTCTTTCTCCGGGCGGGACCACGCGATCGGCGAGGAGGCGGGCGGGGTGGTTTGCATCGACGGCCTGTCCGTGGCCATCAAACAGGCGGAGGCCTATCACTGCCTTGGGTATACGAGCAGCAAGGTGGGGCTTTTTGAAGCTCCGCGCGCGAAGACCCGGGTCCTGCCGGATGGCAGAGAGGTTTGATAGGGGTTTCATTCGAAAAGCCTCGGAGGTCGGAGGCTTGTCCTCCTGGACGGAGGTTTGAAAATGGACTGTGATCTTCTGGTGAAGAACGGCCGGGTCGTTTCGGCCGAGGGGATCGACGCGGCCGATGTGGCCGTGAAGGACGGGCGGGTGGCCGCGCTGCTTGCGCCCCATGTACGGGACGGCGTCCGGGCGGCTCAGGTCCTCGATGCGGAGGGCAGGCTCGTGATGCCCGGAGCGATCGACGTCCACGCACACCTCAACGATCCCGGCTTCACCTGGCGCGAGGATTTTGCCCATGGGACCGCGGCGGCGGCGGCGGGCGGCGTGACCACGGTGGTGGATATGCCCCTGCAGAACGAGCCGGCCCTGACGGATGCCGCGATTTTCGCACGCAAGTTCGAGGCCGTTCGGGACGAGGCCCTCGTGGATTATGCCTTTTGGGGCGGGCTGACGGGGGACAACCTCGACAAAATGCGCGCCCTTCACGACGCGGGCGTCACCGCGTTCAAGGTTTTTCTGGGGCCCGTCTCTCCGGACTATCGCACGCTCACCCTGGGGGTCGTGCGGGAGGCCCTGGAGGTCGCCTCCTCTTTCGGCGGCCTGGTCGGCTTCCATGCCGAGGACTATTCCATCATCCGGCACGAGGAGGAGCGCGCCGTGCGGGAGGGCCGGACCGGCCGCATCGACTTCCTGCGCTCGCGTCCGGTGGAGGCGGAGCGGATCGCGGTCGCCGGGGTGATCGAACTGGCGCGTGCGACCGGTGCGCGGGTGCACATCTGCCATGTCAGCCACCCCGGGGTGGCGGAGCTGATTCGTGGGGCTCAGGCCGAGGGGCTGCCCGTGACGGCCGAGACCTGTACGCACTATCTCGTCTTCGACGAGACGGACGTCCTGGAGCGGGGGATGCTCTTCAAGTGCGCGCCTCCGCTGCGGGATGCGGCGGCCCGCGAGGCGCTTTGGGATTATGTTGTCGACGGAACCCTGGCCTGCGTGGCCTCCGACCACTCGCCATGCGCCCCCCGGGAGAAGGACGAGGGGGAAGGGGCCTTCAAGGCCTGGGGCGGGATCAGCGGCATTCAAAGCCTGATGTCGGTCTTCTTCGATCGCGCCGTGCACCGCCGCGGGCTTTCCCCCTCCCTCGTCGCCGCCCGGCTCTCGGAGGGGCCGGCTCGGATCTTCGGATTGTGGGAGCGGAAGGGCGCCGTCCGGCCGGGGGCGGACGCGGACCTGGTGATCCTGGATCCCGACCGGGAATGGCGGATCACGGAGGATTCCCTTCAATACCTCAACCGCATCTCGGCCTTCGTCGGCCTGGAGGGGCGCGGGGTTCCCGAGACGGTTCTGGTGCGTGGGCAGGTTGTTTGGAGCGGCGGGGCCGTGCGGGTTTCGCCGGGCTACGGGGAGCTGGTCAGGCGCCGGACCCCTTGAAAAAAGAGAGCGGCATGCGTAGGGGGTGGGGGCATCCCCCCTCGCCGGGCGAGGGAGTTCTTTCCTCTCGCCGTTCATCATCGTCTTTGGGGCAAAGGCCCCGGAAGAGGAGCGTGTTTTTGATGGGCAGGTTCTGTTTTTCGTCTCGTAAGGCATTGGCGTCGGTGTTGGTCGTCCTGCTTTCCCTGTCGCTCTGCGGCGCGGCACTGGCGGCGGAGAAGGAGCTGAAGATCGGCGTGTTGGGCGTCATGAGCGGGCCGGCGGCCTCCTGGGGGCTGGTGAACCGCTATTGCGCCGAGGCGTCCGCCAAGATGATCAACGACAAGGGCGGCTTCCAGATCGGAGAGGACACCTACAAAATCAAGATTGTCGCGGTCGACGACCGCAACGACCCCAAGGTCTCCGTGTCCGGAGCGGAGCGCCTGATCTACGAGGAGGGCATCCACTACATCATCGGGCCCAACATCGACCCGACCTCCATGGCCATCGTCCCCGTCATCGAGAAGGGCAAGGCCATCAGCATCCCCTATGCCTTCTCCAAGAAGCTCTACACCGCCCCGGCCAGCAACTCGATTCTGGGCATGATCGCGTCCTATCAGGCGGGCCCCGTCATCTACTCCTACCTGATGAAGGAGAAGGGGATCAAGAGCATCGCGTTCGTCGCGCGCAACGACTCGGAGTCCCTGAACCAGAGGGATGAGGGCGTGGAGGCCGCCAGGAAACTGGGCCTCGAGATCCTCGCCGAGAAGGACACCTACGAGCCCGGCACCACGGACTTCTTCCCCGTCATGTCCGGCGTCGTGGGCAAGAAGCCCGACCTGCTGGTGCTCTCCGGAGCCGCGCCCGCGGACACGCCCCTGCTGATCAAGACGGCACGCGAGCTGGGCTTCGAGGGCATCCTCAGCACGGAGACCGCCCAGGACGCGAAGGTGATCGCGGAACTGGCCGGCGACGCGGCCAACGGCTTCATCTCCGTGGGGGGAGCGAGCACCCCGGAGATCCGCAGCGCGTACATGGAGGATTTCATCAAGGAATACGAGAAGGTCGCCGGGGAGTGGAACGACGAGGCCGGGACGAAGGTCTATGCTCTCGAGATCATACTGAACACGCTGAAGCAGGCCGGGCCGGAGGCCATTGACGACGTGGAGAAGTTCAAGGCCGCCATGGAGACCTTCTCCATGCCCAACCCGTATCTGAAGGACAACCGGCCGCTGCACTACATCGGCACGCCCTACTTCGGCCAGAAGCGCCAGATCTCCATCCCCATGGTCGTCACCGTTTTCGAAGGCGGGGACTTCAAGACCCTCTTCGTCGGCAGCGCGGAGTGACGGGACGGGGGGCGCCGCCCCCCAATCCCCCGGCCGGGGAGCCAGCTCCCCGGCGCCCCTACGGGCCCGTCCCACCGGGGGCGTGTCCCCGTGGCGGGACGGGCGAGGGGGCAAGGGGCTCGTCCTCCAGGGAAGCCCATAAGCGGACGGCCGGTGAAAAACGACAAACCGCGCCGTCCGCTTATGGCGGGGTTCGGGGCAGGACCCCGAGTCATGCTTCGGGGCCTCGCCGTCCCGATAGGAGGGATCGTTTTTGGGACAGGTACTCTTCAACGGATTGTACACGGGGGCTCAGTACGCGCTCATAGCCTTGGGACTGACACTGATCTTCGCCCTGATGAACGTTTTGAACTTTGCCCACGGCCAACTTTACGTCCTGGGCGGATTCGTCACCTACTACGTCTACGGAGGCATGAAGCTGCCGTTCGTCGTCGCGCTCCTGGCGTCCGCTCTGACGCTGGCCGTCGTCGGCTGTCTCTTCGAGCTCCTCTTCTTCCGGCCGGTATTGAGGCGCAGCGTTCGGGAGGAGAGCACGATGCTCCTCTCCGCCGGGACGGCCATGATGGTGGAGAGCCTCGTGCTCATCTTCTTCGGGGAAAAACACCGGGGGGTTCCGGCCGTCGTGAGCGGGGTCTTCAACGTCGGAGGGGTCTTCATCCCCAAGGGCAGGCTTCTGGTGATCGGACTCTCCTGTCTGTTCATCGCGGCGTTCATCATTTTCATGCGCTACACCCGACCGGGCCGGGCCCTGAGGGCCATGGCCCAGGATGCGGAGACCGCGCGGCTCATGGGCGTCAACGTGGGGCGCTACGCCATACTCGGCTGGGCCCTGGCGGCGATGCTGGCCGGCCTGGCGGGGGCGATGCTGGTGCCCATCTCGGGCGTCAACGCGGGACTGGGCCAATGGATCTCCGTCAAGACCTTCATCATGGTCATGATCGGCGGGGCCGGCGCCATCTCCGGCGCCATCCTGGGCGGACTGGCCCTGGGCATGCTCGAGTCCTGGGGCTACTATTTCTTCCCCGGCGGAGAGACGTACCTGATCATCTTCGTGGCCCTGATCGTCTTCCTTGCCGTGCGCCCCAACGGCTTGATGGGCAAGGCCGTAAGCTGAGGAGGGCGGTCTCATGAAAATGAAGAAAATCGCGCTTTTAGCGGTATTCCTGCTGATTTATCTCGTGGCCATTCCCCTTGTGTTTCGGGACAGGCCCTATTTTCTGAGGGTCCTCACCACCGCGTCCGTCCTGAGCGTGATCAGTGCGGGGGTGTGGCTGATCTTCTATATCGGCCGCATCAACATCGGGCAGGGGGCCTTCGCCCTGGTGGGGGGCTACACCTCCGCGATCCTCGTCTCCCGGCTGGGCTGCTCCTTTTGGACGTCGCTCGTGGGGGCCATCCTCGTGACCGTATTGCTCAGCGTGCTGATCGGGATGCCCCTGCTGCGCCTCAAGGGCGTCTATTTCTCGATGATCACCCTGAGCCTGACGGAGACGGCGCGCCTGGCGGCCCAGAGCTTTCCGTCGATCACCAACGGGGCCAAGGGGATTCTGAACCTGCCCCTGCCCGGAGCTCTGAGCGTCGGCGGGCTGACCCTGATCCCCGACTTCTCGGCCGTCGACAAGCACCTGGCGTTCTACTACCTCGGCGCCTGTTTCCTCATCATCGGGTTCGCCGTGCTCTACCGGATCGTCAACAGCCGCTTGGGCTGGCTGTTCCGTTCGCTCCAGCAGAACGAGGACCTGGCGTCCTCCTTCGGGGTCGACGTCCCCAGGCTGCGCGTGATCGCGCTGGCCATCTGTGCCGCGTTCGCCGGGGCCGGCGGGGCGTTCTTCGTGACGATGCACCAGTCCGTTTATCCCGCATCCTTTACGGTCCAGGATTCCACCTATTTTCTGCTCTACTGTTTTCTGGGAGGGCTGGGGAGCGTCTGGGGTGCGCTTGTCGGCACGTTCGTCCTCTTCATCAGCTTCGAAATGCTCCAGGGACTCAACCAGTATCAGCCCCTCATCTACTCCTTGATCATGATCGGCATGATGCTCTGGCTGCCCAACGGACTGCTGAGCCTCAAACTGCCCTGGGGACGCAGGCGCTTCCTCTGCGCGCCCGATCCCCAGGACGAGGGGGAGGAGGGACGATGACCATGCCCCTGCTGGAGGTCAGGAACCTGACCAAACGATTTGGCGGCCTGGCGGCCGTGAACGACGTCTCCTTCTCCGTGGAGGAAGGGGAGATCCTGAGCCTTATCGGCCCCAACGGCGCGGGGAAGAGCACGCTCTTCAAGCTGATATCGTCCTTCCTCCACGCTTCGTCCGGAAAGGTCGTCTATCGGGGCGAGGACATCACCTCGATGTCGCCCCACCACGTCGCTCGCAAGGGGATCGTCCGCACCTTCCAGGAGACGACGATCTTCCGGAATATGACGGCGATCGACAACGTGGTTGTCGCGCACCATCTCCAGAGCACGGCGTCGCTGACCGGCTTTTTTTTCGGGACCCCCGCGGCGCGGCGGGACGAGGCCCGGTTTCGGGAGAGTGCCGCGGAGATCCTGGACTACCTGGGATTGGGGGATGTGAAGGAGATGCAGGCCTCCACGCTGCCGCATGGCTACCTCCGCGCACTGGGCATCGCCATCGGGATGGCGGCGCGGCCGAAACTGCTCTTGCTGGATGAGCCCTTCGCCGGCATGAACTCCGACGAGACGCAGCACGCCATGCGGATGGTTCGCGGCATCCGGGGCCGCGGCGTAACGGTCCTGCTGGTGGAGCACGACATGCCCGCCGTCATGAGCATCAGCGACCGAATCGTGGTGCTGAACTTCGGAAAGAAGATAGCGGAGGGCGTGCCCGCCGCTATCCAGGCGGACGAGGCCGTCATCGAGGCCTATCTCGGGCGCGAGGACGAGGAGGTGGGGTTCTGATGCTCGAGGCAAAGAACATGAACATCACCTACGATTGCGTCCGGGCGCTCCGCGGTGTCTCCATCTCGCTGAACCGCGGGGAGATCGTGACGTTGATCGGGGCCAACGGCGCGGGTAAAACCTCGGTGCTCCGTGCGATCACAGGGCTCCGCCGCCCGGATGCCGGGGAGATCGTCTTCGAGGGAGAGCGGATCGATCACCTTGCGGTGGAGGAGATCGTCAAGCGGGGAATCACGATGGTCCCGGAGGGGCGGCACGTGTTCCCGCTCATGACGGTGAAGGACAACCTGCTGATGGGGGCGTTTCTGAACCGTCGGCGTGCGGAGGTCGAGGAGTCGCTGGAACGGGTGTTCACCCGGTTCCCCCGCTTGAAGGAACGTATCGGGCAGACCGCCGGGACGATGAGCGGGGGCGAACAACAGATGCTCGTCATAGGCCGCGGCTTGATGGCACGTCCCAAGCTCCTGCTGCTGGACGAGCCGTCGCTCGGCGTGGCGCCGATCTTCGTACAGGAGATAGCCCGGGCCATCGTCCAGATCAACCGGGAGGACGAGGTCGGCATCATCCTGGTGGAGCAGAACTCCCGGATGGCCCTGAAGATCTCCCATCGCGCCTACGTGATGGTGACGGGCAGGGTCGCCCTGGAGGGGAGTTCGGCGGAGCTTCGCGATGACGAGCGGGTGCAGAGGGCCTACCTGGGCGGAGAGGTCGGGGAAGGCCATAAGTAGTTTTTATATATCCCCTCGACTGCGCTTGGCGATCGAGCGATAGGGGGAGAAACTTTTTCGTCCATGTCGTCGTGGGCGGGCTGGTGGGCTTGCTGCCGAACCCGAGGTGGGCGTGTTTCGTCGCTCCGGTTTCGTTGGCGGCGCTCCCCCTCGAAATTTCCGGATGGGGACATGGCCGGAGGGGCTTGGAACGGAGGAAAAAGGGATGAAGACGACAATGTCCGATTCGCGAATTGCCTTGAACGAGCTGAACGGAATGGAGGAAGAGCGTTTTGTCCGCCTGCTTGGTGCGGTGTTCGAGCACTCCCCATGGGTGGCCTCCGCGGCTTTCGCACGGCGTCCTTTCGAAAACCTGGCCGAGCTTCACGAGGCCATGATGGGGGCTGTCCTGTCCAGTTCCGACGATACGGTCCTTCAATTTCTGTGCGCTCACCCCGAGTTGGCGGGCAGGGAGATGCAGGAGGGGAAGCTGACGGAGAACTCCTCGCTGGAGCAGGCCCGTGCCGGCCTCGACGCTCTCGCGCCCGAGGAGTTTCGGTGCCTGAATTCGCTGAACGCCGAATACAGGGCAAGGCATGGTTTCCCCTTCATCGCCTGTGTCAGACACTACACCAAGGAGGGTATTTTTTATGAGCTGTCGCGCCGTCTGGACAGGTCGACGGCGGAGGAGCGGCGTACCGCGTTGGAACAGATAGCAGCCATATCCCGCATACGTCTTGAAGCATTGGTGCGGGATGAGTAGGAGCAGAGCAGAGCAAAGGGAACGTAACTGATTTCTTTTTGATCGTTCTAAATCGAGAAAGGGGCAGGCTAAAACGAAACGTTTTGTTTTATAGCTGTTTTGAGTTCAGCCTTTCTTCCCTCGGAAAAAGGAGGCGTTCAACCCTCAAAGCGACAGACGACGTACTTGATGAGCGATCTTTCCAAAATCTAAAGGATGTGGAGCCGATAGGGAGAATTTCCGGTATGAAAAAATGGAATGTTATCGGTTAAGTGAGAGGAGTATCGGGATATATTTCATGAAGGATCTATTTTGAAGGAGGTCTTTTGATGAAGGTCAAGGCATTGTTTTTGGGCGCACTGGTGTTTTCCCTCCTTGTTTCTCCGGCCTCGGCTGCCAAGGTTCTGCGATTGGCGGGCAACATACAGCCCGAGCATTCAAGCAGCCGTGCAATGGAGATTTTCAAGACGAAACTGGCGGAATATTCGAAGGGCGAGCTCACGGCAGAGGTCTTTCCCGGGCTGCAGCTGGGCGGAGCGGCGGAGAATGTCGATCAGGTCCGGAACGGAACCATTTTTGCAACATGGTTGACGATCGGTTATCTCTCTCGTACCGTTCCCGAATTGGAAGCTGTGAGCATACCTTTCATCTTCCCGGACAGGGACGCGGCATTTCGAGTCATGGACGGCAAGGTAGGCGATCTTCTGAACGAACGGCTTGGAGAAAAAGGATTCCAGGCACTGGGATATATGGAAGTCGGCGCTCGGAATGTCACCAACAATATCCGTCCTCTGAAGTCCGTCGAGGATTTCAAGGGACTGAAGATACGTCTCCAGCCCAATCAGACGCATATCGCGACCTTCGAGGCTTTAGGAGCGAGTCCTATCGCGATGGATGTGAAGGAGGTCTATCAGGCACTGCAGCAGGGAGTCATCGATGGACAGGAGAATCCTTTTGCCCTGATCCGGGCCAGTCGGTACAACGAGGTACAGAAATACCTTTCCGATACCGCTCATTTCTTCGATTTTGTGATCGTGGCCGCCAGCAAGAAACAGTACGATAGCTTCAGTGAAGAGGAAAGAACGGCAATAGAAAAAGCGATGGCCGAGGCAGTGGCCTGGCAGCGCCAGACGGCGGTTACAGAGGATGCCGAGAGCCTCAAGTTCCTTGTGGATTCGGGAATGCAGTTCGACCCCATTTCTCCCGAAGTTCGCGCTGTTCTGCGTGAAAAGACGAAAGCCGTAATCGATCAGGTAAAAGCAAAGGTCGGCGACGAGCTTGTCAATGCCGTTTTGGCAGAGATTGCGAAATGAAGGGGGAATGCCATCAGCCCGCGGATTCGACTAAGGCCGAATCCGCGGTCCTCCTTATTTGTCTCAAATTGCTCGAGTTTATTGACAAAATTTCCCGATGGGTACTTATCGTCAATATGCTCCTGATGACCCTGTTGGTCGTTTTTCAGGTTCTGACCCGTTATCTTTTTTCCTATTCCATTGCCTGGGCCGATGAGGTATCCCGGCTTACCTTTGTGTGGGCCATGTTCTTGGCTATCCCTCATGGTCTCAAGACCGGGGTGCATGTGGGGATCGATATTCTGGTCAGAAAACTTCCCACGACCTGGTTCGAGGGAGTCTCCAGAGGCATGATGATGTTTTGCGCCTTGCTCTGTCTGGTCGTTTTCTACTATGGTATTGGGGCGACCCGCGAAAAAATGCAGGAGCTCATGCCCATTCTCAATTTTACGGCGGCCGTCTACTACATACCCATCCTGATTTCCATGATACACAGTTTTTTTCACCTTATCCTTCAGGTGATTTTCGGAACAAAAATCTGGGAGGGCAGAAGCCCATGAGTATCGTGATCGTCCTTGTCTTTGCAGTATTGGCTTGTTTGGGCATGCCTTTGGCTTTCACATTGGGCTTTGCCTCTTTGGCAGGGCTCTTTATGGGGTCTATCGATTTCGTCGTGATGCCGCAGCGTATGATGCACGCAATCGACTCTTTTCCCCTGATTTCCATACCGCTTTTTATGGTGGCTGGGGAACTGATGGTTGAGGGCGGGATCATGGACCGGCTTGTCGACTTCGCCAATAGTGTGGTGGGACGGGTGCATGGAGGACTTGCGCACGTTGCGGTTCTCACGGGCGCTCTTCTCGCCTCGGTCAGCGGCTCGGCGGTTGCCAGCGCCAGTGCGATAGGAAGCTCCATGGTCCCCTCTTTGAGAAAATATTATGATGACGGCTATTCCAGCGCCGTTATCGCTGCAGCCGCGAATTTGGGGCCCATTATTCCTCCCAGTGGAGCTATGATCATGTATGCCCTGATGTCGGGGGGAAGAGTTTCCGTCGGCGGGATGTTCATGGCCGGGGTCGTTCCGGGACTCCTCCTGGTCCTGGGACTTATGGGAACGGCAAGCTATATTTCGTACAGACGGGGAGTGCCTTTGACGGGGCAGCCTTTTAAGCTGAGAAATGTCTTGATTCAAACCCGCAAGGCTTTTCTTATCTTTATGATGCCCATTTTGGTTGTCGGAGGTATTGTTGGCGGTATGTTCACCCCGACCGAAGGGGCGGGGATTGCGGTCGCATATGCGGCACTCGTCGGATTTTTTGTCACCAGGAAGCTCAAGCTCTCCGCCATCCCTGCGGTGATGTTCCGTGCCGCGGTGGGCTCGTCGGTCGTGGGAGCCCTTATGGCCTTTGCTGCAACGACGACGTTCGTTTTTACGATAGATCTCGTCCCCGTTCGTTTGGCAAACTTTCTGCAGGGTCTTACAAACAGCCCCTCGGTATTTTTGTTCCTGATGATGCTTATCCTGGTTGTAGCAGGTATGTTCATCGAGTCGATCGCTGCCTACATCATGCTGGTTCCCATTTTTGCCCCCATAGCGGCCGCATACGGCATAGACCCCTTGTGGTTCGGGTTCCTCTTCGTACTGAATCTCGTTATCGGTATGATGACTCCGCCGGTTGGGGTGCTGCTTTTTGCCATGTGCGGCATCACGCGTGTTTCCATCGGTGACATGATACGCAACTCGTGGCCTTATATTTTTCTGCAATACGGGATGCTTGTCCTTTGTATATTTTTCCCCTCGCTGTGTCTTTGGCTGCCCAGAGCCCTTGGGTATTGAAAAGAGAAAACTCTTACAAAAAAGGCTGAAACGTTTTTAACGTCCGAGTGACGGTAAATCGAATAAGGAGGGAAATGAAAATGAAACGTTTTGTGACGGTCTTTGCGGCTGCGGTCCTGTGTTCGGTCTTTCTGCCGGCGGCTGCCGGCAGTGCGGAGGCGGCCGATCCGAAGGCGATGCGCGTGGTGGGCAACTTCTCCACGAACTACAAGCATGTGGAGCTGGAGAAACCTTTCTTCGTGGACCTGCCTCAGTCCGCCGGACTCGAGTTCCGGACGAGCTACAACACGATGGATGCCGTGAACGTCAAGGCCGAGGATGCCCTGCGTCTGCTGCGGTCCGGGACTTTCGACGTCATGAGTGTCCAGATAGGGATGGCGGCCAGAGACGACCCCTTCCTCGAGGGAATCGACCTCGTCGGGGTATCGACCAACCTGAAGGACCTCCGTACGGCTGTCGACGCCTATCGGGAGGCCCTCGATGCTCGGCTTCAGAAGCGCTTCAACGTCAAGATCCTCACGCTCTGGCCCTTTGGCCCTCAGGTCTTTTTCAGCAACAAGCCCATCAAGGGCGTGGAGGACTTCAAGGGGCTGAAGATTCGGAGCTTCACGCCGTCGATGGCGAAGCTCATCGAGTACTTCGGGGCCATCCCGGTGACGCTCTCCTTCTCCGAGGTGTACCCCGCGCTTCAAAGAGGGGTCGTGGATTGCGGCGTGACCTCGGCGGCCTCGGGCAATACGGGCAAGTGGCCCGAGGTGACCACGCACCTGTTCCCTCTGGCCGTCTCCGGCTCGGTACAGGGGCATTTCATCAACCTCGACTACTGGAACAAGTTTTCTCCGGAGTCTCAGGAGAAATTGATGAAGGAGTTCCAGCGCCTGGAGACCCTGATGTGGGAGTTCACCGAGAGGGCCAACAGTTTTGCGGTCAACTGCAATGTCGGTCAGGAGCCGTGCCAGGACAACACGAAGTTCAATATGACCCTGGTTCCGGTCTCCGACAGGGATAAGGAGCTGCTGAACGCCGCGGTGACGGAGACGGTGCTCCCCCTGTGGGCGGAGTCCTGCCGCAAGGTCTATCCCGAGGGCGTGGAGATCTGGAACGAGACGGTCGGTAAGGTGCGAGGGTTTCGTATCCAATGAACAATCCGATTTCAAAGGCGCTCGAGCCTCTGGGACGTCTGATCGCCGTCGTTTCCGGCTACGTTCTCCTGGGATTGGCCTTTGCCATGTCGGTCGAGATCGTGGGGCGCAAGCTGTTCGCCTTCTCCTTCCAGGGCATCGATGATATCGGCGGATACGTCCTCGCCATCATCGCCGTCGCGGGGGCCGGCTGCGGTGTCATTGCCAAGACCCATGTCCGTATCGATATCTTTCTCGTCCGACTTCCCAAAGGGCTGCAGCGTTTCCTGAACATGCTCGCGATGATCGCCATGGCGGGCTTCGCCTGCTTTTCGACCTGGCGAGGGGCGCGCGTCCTGGAGGAATCGGTCGAGTTCGGCAGCCGTGCGGTCAACCCCCTCCAGACTCCCCTGTGGATTCCCCAGGCGATATGGCTTTTGGGCCTGGGCTTTTTCTCCGCGGTCTCCTGCGCCTATGCCGTCCACGCGGTCAAACTGTTCTTTTCGGGGTCCAACGCACTGAATGATTTCTACGGCCCCGTATCCGTCAACAAGGACCTCGAGGAGGAGCTTCAGGCCCTCGAGGAGCGCAGGGAGGAGGGGATGGAACTGTGATAGACGTCTCGATCGCGGCGGCGGGGTTCTGCCTGCTCATCCTGATGATGGCTCTGGGGTTCCATGTGGCCGTCGCCATGTTCGCCATCAGCATCGCGGGAGCCGTGGGCTATCTGGGGGTACCGGCTGCGTTGGAGTATGGGACGCAGCTTTGGGGGGCGGGAAACAACTTTGTCCTCACGGCCATCCCGCTTTTTGTCCTGTTGGGAGAGATCCTGGTTCGGGGGGGCTTCACCGACAAGATGTACCGCTCCCTGGCCGACTGGCTCTACTGGCTTCCCGGCGGGTTGCTGCACACGAACATCGTCGCCTCCGGAATGCTGGCCGCCGTCTCCGGCTCCTCCGTCGCCACCGCCGCAACCATCGGCACCATCGCCATTCCCGCCCTGGAACATCGAAAATACGACCAGAGGATGGTCCTAGGCAGCATCGCGGCCGGGGCGACCCTGGGCATCCTCATTCCCCCATCGATCAACCTGATCCTGTACGGGGCCATGACGGGCAACTCGGTGGGCAAGCTCTATCTGGCGGGAATCATCCCGGGAATCCTGCTCGCCCTGCTCTTTATGGGGGTCATCGTGGTCTGGGGACTGCGCAGCCCCGGTATGGGCAGTGAGGCCGAGACGGTCGACCCGCTGGGGGTTCGACTCCGGCGCCTGAAGGACCTCCTTCCGCCTGTGGTGATCTTTACGCTGGTCATGGGCAGCATTTATCTCGGTTGGGCCACTCCCACAGAGTCGGCCGCTTTGGCGGTCGTCGGGGCCTTCGCCTTGACCGCTCTGGCCGGGAGATTGAGTTTCAAGATGCTGCACGAGTGTTTCGAGAGAACGATCCTGATAACGGCCATGATCCTTCTCATCACCTCGGCCGCGTTCTACCTGACGTTTGTCCTGGGGCTGATGGGGGTCCCCGAGATCATGGCGGATTTTGTCACGCGCCTGAACGCTTCGCCCTCCTCGCTGATTTTGGCGTTGACCATTTTTTATCTCATCCTGGGATGCTTCTTCGATGCCCTGGCGATGATCGTCGGGACCATACCCATCGTCTATCCCATGACGATGGCTGTCGGGATAGACCCCATCTGGTTCGGCATCTTTCTCGTATTGATGGCCGAACTGGCCCTGATCACGCCCCCCATGGGCATGAATCTGTATGTCGTACAGGGAGTGCGAAAGGAGGGGTCCATCTCCACCGTTATCGTCGGGACCCTGCCCTTCCTTGTGGTGATGCTGCTCTTTATCGTCCTGGTCTTCGCATTTCCTCTCCTGGTAACGTGGCTCCCCGAGGTCGCGTTCTGAGCCCTCTCCGCTGAGATTCGGGAAGGCTTCATCCATTATGCCCAAGGCAGGTAGAGAAGCATGAGTACGAGACAATTTTCCTGTACGGTCGTCAATGGCCTCGTCGCGGCCCCGTCGGGGCTCGTCGAGGCCGACATCGGCATCGCGGACGGCAAAATCGCGGCCCTGGCCGCCGGAGGGACGCTCGGCGCGGGAGAGCGCGTCATCGACGCGGCCGGGATGCTGGTCCTGCCCGCCGTCGTCGATATGCACGTTCACTTCAACGACCCGGGGTTCCCCGACCGCGAGGACTTTGCCCATGGCACCGCCGCGGCCGCGGCCGGCGGGGTCGGTACGGTCGTGGACATGCCGCTCTCCGGGGCCCCGGCCGTGACCTCGGTGGAGAGCCTGGAGCTCAAGAAACGCGCCGCCGCGGAGCGCGCGGTGGTGGACTATGCCCTGTGGGGCGGCCTCGTGGACGACAATGTCGCGGAGCTGCAAGCGATGCGCGAAAGGGGCGCCATTGCCTTCAAGGCGTTCACCTGCTTTGCGGGCAGCGACTTCCCCTATGCCCGCCCGGACGTGCTCTTCCGCGGGCTGGCCGAGGCGGAGAAACACGACCTCCTGGTGGGGGTTCACTGCGAGGACGAGGCGCTGACGTCGTCCCTCGAGCGGGCGGCCCGGTCCGCCGGGCGCACGGGGGTGCGGGATTTCCTGGGGGCCCACGCCCCCGTCACGGAGCTCCTGGCCGTCGACATGGTGTTGGAGATGGCCCGTTCCACGGGGGCGCGCGTTCATATCTGCCACGCCACGCTGCCCGAGGTGATCGATCGGGTATCGCGGGCCCGGAGGGAGGCGCGGGTGACGGTGGAGACCTGCCCGCACTACCTGATCTTCTCCGAGGACGACCTGGAGCGGCTGGGGGGCGTCCTGAAGTGCACGCCCCCCGTGCGGACGCGGGAGACCGTCGAGGCCCTTTGGGATCGCGTCCTGAATGGCGCGGTGGACGTGATCTCCTCGGACCACTCGCCCTCGACCGTCGCACAGAAGAATCCGGCAAGCGGGAGCTTCTGGGACATGTGGGGCGGGGCCCAGGGCGTACAGACCATGTTGCCCGCGCTCTTCACCCATGGGGTGCGGCGGCGGGGCCTGAGCGTGGAGATGCTGGTGCGGCTGGTCTCCGAGAACCCGGCCCGCCTAATGGGGCTCTACCCCCGCAAGGGGGTCATCAGGATCGGGAGCGATGCCGACCTGACGATCCTGGACCCCTCCGCGCGCTGGACGCTCGCTCCCGAGATGCTGCTTCATAAAAACAAGCACAGCCCCTATATGGGGATGAAGTTCGAGGGGCGCGTGACCGCGACGCTGGTGCGCGGCGCGGTCGTCTTCGATGGCCGAAGGATAACGGCGGATCCCGGAAGCGGAAGGCTTCTGAGAGGCAGTTTCTGAACCGGGCGAATGTCTCCGAGTCGGGAATCTTCGAACTGGAAGGTCCCAATATTGAATTGAGGAGCCTTTGGGGCGGTGCGGCGGCAGGCTGTGAGATTGGGAGCTGATGACTTTGGATGGAAACAGGAAACACGCGGATCTCATCCTGAAGAGGGGCACCGTGATCACGATGGACCCGGAGCGGCGCATTCTGGAGAACGCCTCCGTGGCCGTGGAGGGGACGCGGATTGCGGCAGTGGCCCCAGCGGAGGATATCGAGGCGGCCTACAGCGCCGATCGGGAGATCGACTGCCTCCACAAGGCGATCCTGCCGGGCCTGATCGATGCGCACGGACACGCGGGGCACGCCCTGCTCAAGACGATCGGTTCGGATACGCGTAGTCACTGGATGCACATCGCCACACCCACGTACCACCATTACACGACGGATGAGTTCTGGTACGTCGAGGCGCGTCTGGCGGCTTTGGAGCGCCTGAAGATGGGGGTGACCTGCGGGCTCAGCGTCATCAGCTCGGCCCAGCGCAGCGACGACCCGGTATTCGGGAACAACAACGCGCGGGGCTATGCCGACGTGGGGATCCGAGGGGTCGTGGCCGTCGGGCCCTGCAATCCGCCGTTTCCGCGCAAGTTCAGCCGCTGGAAGAACGGCGTCCGCCACGAGGTGGAGGTGTCCTTCGAGGGCATGATGGAGGGGGCCGAGGCCGTCATCGAGACGTGGAACGGAGGGGCCGACGGGCGCATCCGGGTGTTTATCGCGCCCTTCGTCCTGCTGACGTCGATCTTCGGTTCCGGCCCTTCGGCGCCGGATGTCGCCGTGGCGTTGTCGGACCATGACCGGCTGATGATGCGCCGGGTCCGGGAGGTCGCGGCCAAGCACAAGGTGCGCATCCACACGGAGGCGTTCGGCGGGATGATCCGGCTCGCCCATCGGTGCGAGTATGCGCTCCTGGGGCCGGACGTGCATATCCAGCACTGCACGGGCATCTCCTTTGAGGAGGCCATGATCCTGGCGGAGACGGGGACGCACGTGGCCAGCGCGCCCGGTTACGGTCAGGTCAACGGGCGCTGCCCGATCCCCGAACTGCTCGGTCTGGGCGCCAACGTCGCGATCACGACGGACGGGAACTCTCCTTCCACGCCGTTCGACCTCCTTCGGTCCGCACGGCAGACCCAGCTGATCCAGCGCATGCTCTGCCACGATCCCTTCCTGCTGCCGAACGGCAAGACGCTCGAGATGATCACGATCGACGCCGCGAAGGCACTGGGCTGGGAGGACGAGATCGGTTCCCTCGAGCCGGGCAAGCAGGCGGATATCGCCGTGATGAACCTCTGGCAGCCGCACCTGGTCCCTAATATCATGCCGGTGCACCGCGTAATCTGCGAGGCGGTGGGGCACGATTTCGAGACCGTCGTCGTCGCCGGGCGCGTACTGATGGAGGGGCGCCGCGTCCTGTCCGTGGACGAGGACGAGGTGCTGAGGGAGGGCGAGGCGGAGGCCCGCCGCCTGATCGAGCGCGCCGGGCTGGAGCGGCACATGGCGCTGCCGGGCACCTTCTGGGGATACACGCAGGGATGGCTGGACGAGCGGCGGGTGGATTACGATTCGCTGCCGTGCCGTCCCTAGAAGAACGGAAAAGCGCGGTTTTCGAAATTGAGGACGAAACTGAGCGCAAAGTATGTCGTGGCGTTCGACGGATCGCGGCACGTCCTGCTGCGGGACGGGCAGGTGGTGTTCGAGGGAAACACGATCGTCTTCGTCGGCCGTGAATACCCGGGGCGCTGCGACGAGGAGCTGGATTGCGGCAACGCTATCCTCAGCCCCGGCTTCGTGGACCTGGACTCCCTGGGCGACATCGACCACGGCCTGATCCACTGCGAGGCTCCGGCCGCGATCCAGAGCCACCTGCTCTGGAGCCGTGCGTATTACGAGAGGGGCAGCCGCGAGATCATGTCTGCGGAGGAGGAGGCGTTCAAGTCCCTTTACGCTTACGTCCAGCTGATCCGGCACGGGATCACGACGTCCATGCCCATCACCTCGGTGTACTACAAGCGCTGGGCGGAGACTCTGGAGGAGATCGAGGCCGCGGCCCATCACGCGGGGCGCCTGGGGTTGAGGGTCTACCTCGGGCCCAGTTACCAGTCCGGCGCGAGGGTCGTCAACCCCGACGGCTCCGGAGAGGTGCTCTTCAAGGAGGACGAGGGGCGCCTGGGGCTGGAGCGGGCCATCCGTTTCATCAAAGAGTTCGATGGAGCCTACGGCGGGCTGGTCCGCGGCGTCCTGGTGCCGGAGCGCATCGAGACCCAGACGGAGGAGAACCTGCTGGCGACGAAGACGGCCGCCGATAAGCTCGGGTGCCGCGTGCGCCTGCATGCGGCTCAGGGCTCGTTCGAGTACACGTGGGTCCGAAAGCACCAGGGGATCACGCCGCTTCAGTACCTGGATAAAATCGGCTTCCTGGGGCAGACGACCCTGATCCCCCACGCTATGTACGTGCCGGGGTACAGCGCTATTCACGATGCGCCCACGGGCAACGACGTCGAGCTTCTGGCCCGTACGGGCACGACCGTCATCCACTGCCCGCTGGTCTACGCTCGTTCCGGCGTCGCGCTCGAGTCGTTCGGGCGCTACCGGAAGGCCGGGGTCAACATGGCGATGGGCACGGACACCTTTCCCCCGGACATGCTGGCGAACATCCGCATCGGAAGCTTCATGGCCCGGCGGGTGGACCGATCCCTGGAGGGCAATACCTACGCGGACTTCTTCGAGGCGGCGACGCTGGGAGGCGCGCGTGCGCTGGGCCGCGAGGACCTGGGGCGCATCGCGGCAGGGGCCCGCGCGGATATGATCGTCCTCGACCTCGATGGACTGGACGTGGGCACGATCGACGATCCGCTGCGGACCATCGTCAACTCCGGGACGTCTCGGGAGGTGCGCCATTCGATCATCGACGGCCGATTCGTGATGCGCGACCGCGTCATCCCGGGGATCGACGAGGCGGCCCTCCGCGACCAGGCGCAGGCCTACTACGAGAAGATGCGCATGGGCTACTGGGAGCGGAGCGACGGCTCCCTGTCCCCGGCGGAGCTGTTCCCGGGGTCGTTCCCGGAGGCCGGCCGGGACCTCTGAGGCGCACCGCATCTTCGAGAGGCGAAAGCTGTGGAGGACGGCACGGGGTCCGCGCCGTCCTCCTCCTTTTCGGGGGATTCGGCCTCGCGTACCGGCGGCGTGCCGCTCCCCGCGGACGGAACGCTGTGCTAGAATGAGCTTTCGGGTTCACCTCAGCTTCACCTCGGAAAGGGGAAACACGATGACACGGGAGCTGTCTCTCGGGGTTGCGGGGTTGTCGAAGGTTTACAGAAACTTTCTCAGGAAGGAGACGGAGGCGCTCCGGGACATCGACATCGAGGTCCCCAGGGGGGAGTTCGTCTCCATCATCGGCCCGTCCGGATGCGGCAAGTCCACGCTGCTTCGCCTGATCTCCGGCCTGGAGCGGCCGACGTCGGGGGAGGTGCGGTTCGGCCCGGGGTACGGACGCGGGGACATCGGCTTCGTCTTCCAGAATGCGGTGCTCCTTCCCTGGAAGACCGTCTTCGAGAACATCGCCTTTCCCCTCAAGATCAAAAAAATCCCCCTGGAGGAGAATCGGGAGCACCTCGATGCCCTGATCGAACTGGTCGGGCTCTCGGACTTCAGAAACGCCCTGCCTCACGAGCTCTCCGGGGGGATGAAGCAGCGGGTCTCCATCGCCCGCGCGCTCTCCTGCAGCCCGCCCCTCCTGTTGATGGACGAGCCCTTCGGGGCTCTGGACGCCATCACGCGGGACACCATGAACATGGAGCTGCTCCGCATCTGGAGCGACACCCAAAAGACGGTCCTTTTCGTCACGCACGGCATCGACGAGGCCGTGTTCCTGTCCGATCGGGTTCTTGTCCTTTCCCCGCGCCCCGGCACGGTCCGGAAGGTCCTGACCGTGGACCTCCCGCGTCCCCGGACCCAGGAGATGCGCCTGCTTCCCATCTTCAACGAGTACTGCCGCGCCCTGCGGGAGGCCATAGGATGACCCCGACCCGCTGGAGGCGCGCGGCCGAGTACGGGCTGTCGTTCGCCCTGTTCCTGGGGATCTGGAAGGGGTATGTTGCGGCATACGACGTCCCGGCCTTCATCCTGCCCTCCCCGGAGGAGACGTTTCTCTGCCTCGTCCGGCTCTTCAAGGGGGAGATATACTTTCACCTGGCCGTCACAACGGGGGAAATCGTCTCGGGGTTCCTTCTCGGGAGCGTTCTGGGCTTCCTGTTCGGCTATCCCCTGGCCAGGAGCGCGCTGCTCCGCAAGGCCCTGATGCCCTACGTCCTCTTCGCCCAGACGGCACCCAAAATAGCGCTCATACCGCTCTTCGTGTTGTGGTTCGGGCTGGGCTGGGCCTCCAAGCTGATCCTGATCGTGTCCATGGTCTTCTTCCCGGTCATGGCGTCCGTGATCCTGGGGATGCAGTCCGTGGACCGCGGGATGCGCGACTTGATGCGCGTCCTCCGGGCCTCGCGGCTGCAGACGTTCTGGGAGGTGGAGCTGCCCTCGTCCCTGCCGCCGATCTTCGCGGGGCTGAAGGTGGGGATCGTCCAGGCCGTGATCGGGGCGATCGTGGCCGAGTGGATCTCGAGCAAATCGGGGCTGGGCTACCTGCTGACCTATGCCTCGGCGCTGAGCGACACGCCGCTCCTCGTCGCCGCCATCATCGTGACCTCCTCCCTGGGAGTCCTCCTCTACGAGGTGCTGGACGTCGTGGAGGGACGGCTTCTCGGCTGGCACGAGTCGCAGCGCGACGCCCATGCCGTCCTGAGGGAGGCCGCGCCGTGAGCCGCTACACCAGCGCGTCCGATCCCCGCTACGACGGACGCCTCCCTCACCTGCGCTGTCTGCCCTCCGAGGTGGCGCCGATCGTCCTGCTGCCGGGGGACCCCGCCAGGGTGGGGCGGATAGGGGAGGGGCTGCGGGATTTCCGCATCGTCTCGGACCTGTCTCTTATACACATCTCCGAGCCCACGAGACGGAGCTACATC
>NZ_CAUUGJ010000005.1:0-40343 GCF_963544685.1 uncultured Fretibacterium sp.
GGCGCAGGAGCACGCGAGGCGCCTGCTGGGAGAGGCCGGCAGGGAATGAGACGCCGTTCGGCCCATTGCCGCATGGCGGTTACGGATACCTCGAGGGATTCTCTGCCCTTGATCTGCTCCAGCGACCGACCTTCTCCGAGACGAGTTTGCAGAATTCGATCTTGTCTGCCTCGTGGGCACAGTATACTTTCTCGTTCTGTTGCTGTAAGATGGTGGTAACCCATGGGTGTCAGTCTCCTTCGCTGTTTGTGCTCTCGCAAAACTCATTCTAGCGAATAACTGCCATCTATGGGCTTTTTATCTTCTCTCACCCCCTTCTGTTGCGTTTAGATTGTAAATCCAAGATTGTAAATCCAAGGAAATGTATTGTAGTGGAAAGAAGGCAAAATGATGGGTCAGAAAACGCTCAAAATTATGGGGTGGATAGCGACATGTACCGCTATGCTTATGTATATATCCTATTTCCCTCAAATAATTAATAACATGCATGGGGCCAAAAGCGGTTTCTTGCAGCCTATGGTTGCGGCAATAAACTGTACTTTATGGGTTAGCTACGGTTTTTTCCAAGAGAAAAAAGACTGGCCTATCGTGATAGCGAATGTACCAGGTGTAATATTTGGTGCTATCGCTGCCATTACTGCTTTATAGCAAGATTGAATCTTGCTTGGACGCGGTTTAGTATTGTACTAGATATGTGCCGCCGGGTCGTGGTGGCACTGACATGCACACGCGGCAGGGCCCTCCCCTTCGCGGGAGGGCCCTGTCGTTAAGGTCTGTTCCTTGGGCCTGTGTGGTCTTACGCCACGACGTCCAGCCGTTCGTTCAAGGTCTCGCGGATGCGCGAGACCAGCCTGACGATCTCGTCCGCCGGGATCTTCCGGACGATGTTCCCGTCCGACGTGTCGATCACCTGGACCTGCACCAGGCCCGCCTCGTCGATCACCTCGTACTTCAGGTGGCGGTCGCTAGGGCCCAGAGCCGAGACCAACTCCGTCGTCCTCTTCAGGAGGTCCTTCAGGTCCTCCTTGTCGAGCCCGGCCGGACGGTCCTGCACGGACGCGCCGGAATCCCGGTGCGGCAGAACTTCCCGCGGCTCGGCCGCCGGGACCTGACGCACGGACACCCCCTCACCGGGTGGGGCCTCGGGTACGGTCGTCCCGCCCGGAGTCAAACGAACCTCCATAGCCCTCACCTACCTTCGTCAATTTTTCGGTAAAAGCGGGCTTCCGGGGGCAGGGCCCCCGGAAGAAAACCCTTTACCCCGCCAAACTAACGAATCAGGCTCAGGACGTTCTGCGGAAGCTGGTTGGCCTGCGCCAGCATCGCGTTTCCGGCCTGGAGCATGATGTTCAGCTTGGTGAAGTTCATCATCTCCTTGGCCATGTCCGTGTCGCGGATGCGGCTCTCCGCCGCCGTCATGTTCTCGCCCGCCACCGTCAGGTTGTTGATGGTGTGCTCCAGGCGGTTCTGGTAGGCGCCCAACTTGGCCCGCTGCGTGGACACCCTGTCCAGCGCGTTGTCGATGACCGTGATGGAGCGCGCCGCCGATTCGCGGTCCGTCACCAGCACCTCGTTCAGGCCCAGGGCGTGGGCACGCATGTCGCCGATATTGATGCCCATGTCCTCGCCCTCGTTGGCGCCGATCTGGAACACCGTCGTGTTGTCCGCAAGGTGCAGAACCGTGCGGTAGTCATTCGAGGAATCATACACATACTGCTTCTTCGCGTAGTCCCACTTCGCGATGATTCCCGCCATGGCGTCGAACTCCACATCGATGTTCGAATGCAGAGTACCGATCAGCTTGTTGCCCGTGGTCTTGGCACCACTCACAACAACCTTTCCGGTATGAGCATCCGTGATGTCAACCGAATAGTCGCTCTCCTTGGAGTTCTGAATCACGTTCAGTGACAACGCCTTCACCAAGTCCTCGTCGCCCGCAAAGCTCAACTTGCCCGTAGCGCCCGGGATCACGGAACGAATCACAAACGTACCAGCCACGGACTCGGAGCCTTCCCCCCCGTCCTTATTCACAAACACCGCAAAGTTGCCCGCGTTATCGACATACGCGCTCTGCCCCAGCCCCGTGCCGATCGCCTCGTTGAGCTTCCGGGCCACGTCACCCAGCGTATCGTTGGCATAGAGCGTCACCTTCGCCTGCTTGCCGTCGCCCTGAGTGAGGGTAAGAGTCTGCGCGTCCTTCAGCATGAAGCGCCCCTGTGCATCCCAGAACTTGTCCAGGTCCCGCAGCTTCACGTCGCTCCTCGCTACCTGCCCGACAAAGCCCACCTCGAAGCTGGCGAGCGGCTTACCGGCTGCCGTGCCTTCCATCTTATTGTTGTTGGTGCTCAGGACGATATCGCCCTCATAGACCTTGCCGTTCTTGCTGTTCAGATAGAAGTTCTTGAAGTGCAGTTCTTTGTTCTTGACATCGTCGGCTTTCAGGCCATAAGTCACCTCGTCATCCGTGATCTTGCCCCACGACTGTTCCCATTTGCTGTTCGCCGTTCCCTTGACCTTTACGCTTATGTCCGCATCCACACCGCTGGCAATGTTGTAGACGAGTTTGTTACCCTTCTTGAACGTGTCGGTCATATTAGCTTTCAGCGTGAGCTTGACCTTATCGTCGCCCAACAGGTCACCCAAAACGGAGATGTCGGTCCCCTCGGTCAAAGTCACCTCTTGGGTCTTTGTGGACGTAACGCCTTTGGCATCTATGGCGTTGGCCGTCACCTTCATCGTGATGCTCTTAGCCGCAGTATTGACGTCGGTCACCTCAAGCAAGACATTGGCGTTTTTTGATGGTGCATTCACCGTAACTCCCAGTTGCTGATCCAGCTTAAGCGTATTGCTAGCATGCGCAGTCCACTCAGAGGATCCCGTTCCAAAGATACTTTGAGCATCCGTGTTGGTGGCTTGGATTTTCTGCTCCTCAAGGACACCAACGGTATCCGGTTTGGTGAGCGTGAACTTACCACCTGTCTGCGTCACCGTTACGTCAGCCCAAAGGCCACCTAGGCCAGTGAGCTTACCCTGTATCGCTGTTGCAAGATCAGCCTGCGTATCAGTAGTACCTGCGTCTAAAGTAATGGTAGCCTCCGAAGACCCCATACGGAATGTAAGTGTCTTACCCGCATAGTACTTCGAATCCCCTATTGTGCCTGCGTTGCCTCCATTAACAATAGTAGCCGTTCCCACCAAAACCTGTTTCCCCACCGGTTTTGGGTCAAAGCCATACTGCCCGGTCAGCACTGCCTTATTGCCCGCAGGAACAGCTGTAAAGGCATCAATATTATAAGTGCCTGCCGGAAGGTTGTCCGTCTTCACGGAGTCCACTCCGTTCGCCTTGTTGGTGCTGACGTTCATCAAAACGTCCTTATGCTTGATCTTGAAGATGTCGCTCTTCTTGACCTCGGACTGTCCCGCCTCGGCCTTAATCTTAATGTTGTAGTTACCCTCAATGGCGTTCTTCTGGCCGAACTGGTCGATCTGCCGCAGGCCGCCGTTGATAATGGCCTTGGTCTTGAGGTTGTCGCTGCTCCACAGCACCGCCGCGTCGCCGTTCAGCAGCTTCTTCTTGTTGAACTGCGTGGTGTTGCCGATGCGCGTGATCTCCTCGCGCAGCTGGTCGATCTCCAGCTGGATGTAGCCCCGGTCCTGCTGCGTCAGCGTGTCGTTCGCCGCCTGCACCGACAGCTCGCGCATGCGCTGCAGGATGCTGTGCGTCTCGTTCAGCGCGCCCTCGGCGGTCTGGATCATGCTGATGCCGTCCTGGCTGTTCGCCACCGCGCGGTCCAGGCCGCGGATCTGCGCCCGCATCTTCTCGCTGATCGCGAGGCCGGCAGCGTCGTCCGCCGCGCTGTTGATGCGAAGGCCCGTGGAGAGCTTCTGGATGGACTTCTGGAGTGCGTTGTTGGTCCTGGAGACCGCGTTGTAGGAAATCAGTGCAGGAATGTTGTGATTGACGACCATACCCATAGTAAAAAAACCTCCTTGTCTGTCCAGCCCTTTCATCTCGGAGCGCCGTCTTCGTTGGCCTCGTCGTCGGCTTCGTCGGCGTACCTCTTTGTACGCCCTCCTTGCCGACTCCTCGCCGCCTCGACATCATCTCCGAATCTGAAACGGATGGAGTTTGAGCCCTCAGGCTCCTCCCGGGCGTCCGTGCCCGGTACCAAATAATAAGGAAACGTCCCCTGCGGGACCCCGGCCCGACCGTTCACGACGGGCCCGAAACGCCGATGCCGTCCTGTGCCGGCACACCACCTCCCTCCATGGGATTTTTCTAAAATCCTTCGCTCTGCCTGTCCGGCATCGCCGTACAAAAGCTCAGGCTCCGCCTTACGCGAAGTTTAACACAAAGCGCGGCTTTAAGGAAGCGCCGAATCAATCAACCGTCCCTGGCCGTCAGCCCCTCGATCTCGTCGAGGGACAGGTCGGTGTACTCCGCTATCTGTTCGGGAGCCAGGCCGTGTGCAAGCATCCGCCGCGCGGTCTCGAGCCTGCCCTCGAGCCTGCCTTTGGCTACTCCCTCGGCCATACCCTCGGCCATGCCCCTGGCCGTCGCCTCGTCAAGGTGCGTTTCCTCGATCGCCTTCCGGTCCATCTCCGCCATCTGCGCTCGAAGCTGATAGTATCGATACTCCGGCGTTCCCCAATAGCTCTGCTCCGCCGCATTCACCTTCCGGAAAACCTTGTCCTTCGTCAGCACTTCCTGCACCAGTCTCACCCCCAGGGCATCGTTGGTCCCAGGTCCGCGCCGGGGGCTCCGGCCGTCACTCCCCGGCCGGAAGGTCCCGGGGCCGCTCGAACGGGTCCTCGTCGATCTCCTGACCGAACGAGGCCGGCGTGTCGGGAAAGGCCAGGATGGAGAGGGACAGCCCCACCCTCCCCTCCCCCCCGGAGCTTCGGTCGTCCGTGTAGTTCAGTTCCCACTTCATGCAGTCGGTGACCCACTGCAGCGCATAGTAAACCTTGTCGACCTCGGACTGCTCGAGATCGTAGCTTCCCCGCACCAGGCCGAAGACCTCCCGGCCCATCGGAAAACGCAGCTGTTGATGGAGGCGCTCCCTCTCCCGGTAGCGGTCCCACAGCATGGCCCCCTCACCCCAGACGTAACGGTGTTCGTAGGCCGTCGCCAGCTCCAGGACCCCGATCCGATAGCGAAGCCCCGTGAGGCTCCAGAGCATCTGCTGGTCCGCGTTCCCCTTGTCGTAGAACCAGGCCTCGCCCCGGGACTTGGAGAAGAGGTCCACGTCCGTCCCCAGGCTCTTCTCGTAATAGCTGCGGAACCCCGCGCCCCAGCGGGAGATCACGTCGCTCCGCAGGGCCGCGGTCTCCTCGCGGTACGAACCCCAGGAGGCCGAGAGCGAAACCCAGGACTCGGGCGATATCCGGAACCACGGCGAGCGCACCTCCACCTCCGGACGCCTTTCGAGCCGCCCCTTGTAATCGTCCCGCAGGTCCTTCTGTTCCTGGATATACTCGTTTCTGGACCAGCTCAGCACCGCATGCCAGCCGCCCCTCTCGAAGGAGAGGGAGGCGAAAGGACGCCAGACCGTCTCGTCCCACAGCTCGTCCCAGGAATAGGAGACGCCCCCCCTGAGGGAGAACCCCCCGCCCAGGACCTGCTCCACCTCCGCCATCCACTCCGTCCCCACCTTGCTCCAGATGGCCACGCCGACGGAGAGGGACCCCGAGTCCCAGGCGAGCGACCCCGTGAGGCCGCCCCCCGTCCCGCGCGTCTCGCTGCTCTGGAAGTAGGGCATGATCGAGTACTTCATGGCCCTGCGGTCGATCCGAACCACATAATCCATGGGCGAGGTGAAGACGTAGGTGTTTCCCAGGTAGAGGCGGGGGCGCTTCGCGACGACGCTCCGCCCGGGCACGAAGGTGATGGTCTTCGACTCGATCCGGTAGTGCGGATGGTCCAGCGCGCAGGTCGTCAGGACGACGTTGCGCCACTCCGCGAGGTATTCGTCCGGACGCCCGGGGCGTCCATGGACAAGCCCCCGCTCGACCGCCCTGTCCCAGGGAAGGACCTCGATCTCCTTCCCATGGACATAGAGGGTCCCCGCCCCGACGGGCAGGCTCGTCCCCGCCCCGGACAGGACGCCTTCCCTCGTCTCCAGGTCGTAGTCCAGCCGGTCCCCGGCCAGGGACTTGTCCCCGGCCTGAAGGACCACCTTCTCCCCCGGCAGGGGCATGGCCTGGACCTTCTGCGAGTGGGCGTCGTACTCGATGCGCTCGGCCCGTATCGTCGCCCCCTCGTAGTTCAGGACGGCCCTGCCCTCGGCGCTCGCCCGCCCCGTCTCGTCGTTGTAGGACACCCTGTCGGCGTTCAGGACGACCTTCCTGCCGGGCTCGTCGGCCCCCTCGGCCCCAGCCGGGAGAGGCCCCCCAAAAAGGGAGAACCCCAGGAGTACGGCCGCGGCCAAAAACAGGCGGCCCCATCCCGCGCCGGGGCGGCCCGCAGCGCCCGAAAACGGTGCGCCCGCTACCTCAAGGGTTTCGTCCATGTGACCGTGCCTCCTTTTTCCAAAACCACGACACCGCTCTCGTCCATGCTGGCCTCCGAGGTCCTGAGCACGAACTCGTCGTCATAAAGGGTCAATCCCAACGGGAAGGAGAACTCCCCGCCGGCCTCGCGCCAGTCGAGCCTCGGGCTCTCCAGGTTCAGCACCCTCGTCGGCGTCTCGAGCGTCCCCAGAAGCCCCTCGATCGAGGCCACCCTCTCGTCGTGCGAATAGACGCCCCGAGCGCCGAAAAAATACCATTCGCCCCCGGACCCCATTCGGCGGCGGATATCGACGGAACGGACCATCACCTGCTCCCCCCGCTTCTCGGCAAGGGGCAGGCGGACGCGCCAGCGGTCCCCGGAGACCTCCCGGTCGAACTCCAGGTTCTCCATGACGATGCCGGGCATGTGCAGCAGCCCCTCCCGAAGGAGGTCGACATCGAGGCTGAGGTCCCTCATCACGTAGCGGACCAGAAGGGCTATCCCCAGACAGGCGAGAAGAAGCGCCAGGAGCCCTCTGCGCCCCTTCATGCCGACATCCCCCCACGCGCCGGAAGAGCCCGGAAGAGGCGGCGAGCTCCGCCGGGGGGCGTCGCACGAGCCGCCCTGCGCCCCTCTACCATACGACCTTCCACGAGGAGCCCTCCCGGGTCACTCCGAGGGTACGGACGACGAGGGAACGGAACATCAGGAAGCGCCGGTCCGTAATCACCTTGGCACGCTCCTCCCCGACCCAGTCGATACGATAGCCGTCCTTCAGCCCGGCGCGGAAGTCCGCGGCCTTCGCGGTCTCCCTGGCGAAGTTCTCCGACGAGAGCATCTTCCGCGACTCCGCGGAGAGCATCGCATACATCTCGTCGGGTCGGTTCTCCGCCCACAGGGTCAAAAACCGGCGCAGCACCTGCTCCCGGCTCACATACGCGCTCTGCGCGTTTTTCCCGGGATTTTCGGGCGTCTCGGACGCCGCGCCCTCCGTTTTGTCCGTTTTGTCCGCCGCCCTCCTGTCCGGCAAGGCGCCGCGGTCGCGCACGGACTCCACGAAGACCGCCATATCGCCCGAGTCCTCCGCCAGAAGCGGCGGGATGGGGCGCGGCACGGACGGCGGCGGAGCCATCGGGACGGCGGGATGCTCGGCCGGCTTCGGAGGCTTGACGGGCCTCACCGAGACCTTCCTGGACGCGGGCTTCTTCGGCAGTTCCACGACCACGGTTTTCGTCTCCTCGGAGGCGGGGACGGCTCCAGCATCCCAGTCCTCAGGGGACGCCGCCGGCGTAAAGGAAAAGAGGCGCTCGTCGTAGCCGCCCATCCCCTTTACGGCCACGGCGAAATTCGTGTCCCTCTGCTTGGGGAAGAAGACCAGCCCCTGAACCAAGCCCCTCAGGGGCTGGTCCAGGTTCGTATCGTAGCGGACGGGCCGCACGCGCTCGCCCGCGGCTGTGACCAGAAGGATGTTGTCGGAGACGGGCGCGAGGCTGACCGGCCTCGCGCCGAAGGCGTAGACCGAGACGAGGAAGGGCTCCGTCCTGTCTATCCGAAGCTCCGAGACGAAGGTGTCGCGGTACGCGCGCCGTTCGGCCTCGGACATCCCGACCCGCAGCGCCTCCGCCTCCACCCAGGGCTCGATGAGCTCCTCGGGATAGTAGACGATCCAGACGAAGCAGTCCCGCCCCCAATGGGACACCGTCCACTGCTCCAGGACACGGATCGTCTCGCCGAATGGGTTCGTCGCCTGCTCGGCCGGCGCGCCCCCGAAGGCCGGAGGGCAGACGGACAGAGCGGCCAGAAGGCAGGCCAGGACATATCCCCTGCCGCGTCCCCCCCAAAAAAGCTCGCCGCACCTGCCGTTCGGTTCCGCCACTTCGCTCCCCCCCATCCGTCTCAAAACGGGGCGGGAAACCCGCCCCCGTTCGCGTCCCTAATCGACCTGCTGCTCCGGAGGCAGCTCGAAGGCGCCCCCCCCGGAGGGCTTCGGGGCCTTTGCGGGCTGCGAAGGCTTACCGGGCCGATCCCTTTTGATGATGATATCCTTGTCGGCCGGTGCGGCGGGAGCGGGGTCAGGCGCGGGCTCCGCCTCGGACGCCTCGTCCACGGTCTGGCGTATGGCCGTCCCCGGGTCGACGCGCAGGCTCTCCGGAATGGGATAGGCGGAGACCGTCACGTCGTCCGAGGTCTGCACGAAGGTGACGGATCCCTCCGGGATGCGGATGGAGTTTCCGCGCACGAAGAGCCCCCCGATAAGGCCGACGGGCCCCAGGAGCGCCGCACCGGCGAGGCTGGCCGCGCCGGCTCCGATAATGGCCCCCTCGCCCTTTTCCCCGCGTTTGCTGGCATCCTCCGCCGCCTTCTTGGAGGCCTCCCCCGTAACCACACCAAGCCTCTGCGGGCCCAGGGGAACCAGGGCGTTGAAATCCAGGCGGACCTCTCCGGGCACGCCGAAGGCCTTGGGCTTCTTGACCTCACGCACCGTGGTGTCGAGCAGGGACCCGCGCGGGGCGATCAGGCAGCCGTCCACGACGAGGTCGTCGGTCAGCGCCAGGCGGACCTTGTCCCCCTTCTGGCTCTTCGCGGGGCTCAGCTCCTCCATGAAGCGGAGCTTCAGCACCGTCGCCCCCGGCAGCGTGACCTGGCGGAACGTCACGGGGTCGGAGACCAGCATGGCCAGAATACGCTCGACGCGCATCGCCACGGGCTTGCCGTACTGAAGGTCCCCGTCCATATCGCTCTCGAGGGTCTCGAGGCGCCTCAGGGCGGGCCTGGACGCATGGATGTTCTTGCTCAGGATCCACTCCGCGACCCCTACCTTGAAGAGCATGGAGGGCTGTTCCTCGGTCCCCGTCTCCAGAAAGTTCAGGATCGCCGCATGGCGCTCGGCGATGCTGCCCGGCAGGCTGCGGCCGAAGAGCTCCCGCTCTATCCCGTTCAGCCGCTCGACCAGGCCGCCTTTGCTCGGCTCGCCGTAGATGATCGTCTCGATCCGCTCCATCATCAGGACGGAGTCGCTCTTACCGTCCTCGGGACCCGCCGCCGCACAGGAGGAGAACAGCAGACACAGCATCGCCGCTCCCACCAACAGTCCGCACAAATTTTTCCTGATCAAAACGCTACCTCCTCCAGATCTAAAAAAGGAGGGCGGGCTACCGCCCCTCCCCGCCGTGCCGGCGCCGGATCGCCGCCCCGATGAAATCCGCGAAGAGCGGATGCGGACGCGTCGGCCTGGACTTCAGCTCTCCGTGAAACTGTCCCCCGAGGTACCAGGGGTGCCCCGGCAGCTCGACGATCTCCACGAGGTTCCGCCCGCGGCAGACCCCGGAGACCCGGAGCCCTCCCGCCTCCAGCCGCTCCCGATACGCGTTGTTGAACTCATAGCGGTGACGATGGCGTTCGCTGATCTCCAGGACGCCGTAACACCGTGCCGCTAGGGTCCCGGGCACGAGGTCGCAGGGGTAGGCCCCAAGGCGCATCGTTCCCCCCATTTTATCAATATGGGCCTGTTCCTGCATCAAATGAATGACGGGGTGAAGGGACGCGGGGTCCATCTCCTCGCTGTGCGCCCCCGCCAGGGCGCAGACGTTGCGGGCATACTCGACCACCATCATCTGCATGCCCAGGCAGATCCCGAACAGGGGGATCCTCTCCTCCCGGGCGTACCGGATCGCGTCGATCATCCCCTCGATCCCGCGGGAACCGAAGCCGCCGGGGATCAGGACGCCGTCGACGTCCCCCAGGCTCTTTCCCACATCGGCGGACTCGAGCTCCGCCGACTCCACCGCGCGGACCCGCACCTTGACGCCGTGGTGCACGCCCGCGTGGTACAGGGCCTCCACGACGCTGAGATAGGCGTCCTTGTGCTGGACGTACTTGCCCACCAAGGCGATCTCCACCGCATCCGGGGCGTTCATGAAGCGGTCCACGACCCGATGCCAGTCCGAGAGGTCGGGCTCCCCTCCGCACGGAAGGCCGAGGGCCCGGAGGATCTGCGTGTCCAGCCCCTGACGATGCAGGCTGAACGGGACGTTGTAGATCGTGGGCTCGTCCCGCACCTCGATCACGGCCTCGGACGGGACCGTGCAGAACAGGGCGATCTTGTTCTTCATCTCCTGGTCCATGGGACGGCTCGTGCGGCAGACCAGGATGTTCGGGAGGATGCCGATGCGCCGAAGCTCCTGGACGCTGTGCTGCGTCGGCTTCGTCTTGAGCTCCTGGGCCGCCTCCAGCCATGGGACGAGCGTCACGTGGCAGTAGACCACGTTCTCGCGGCCCACGCGGTTCGCCATCTGCCGGATCGCCTCCAGGAACGGCTGCCCCTCGATGTCCCCCACGGTCCCGCCGATCTCGACGATCAAAACGTCCTGCTGCTCCCCCGCTCGGACCAGCCGCTCCTGGATGTCGTTGGTGATGTGGGGGATCACCTGGACCGTCCCGCCCAGATAGGCGCCCCTGCGCTCCCTGTCGATCACGTGCGAATATATTTTTCCGGTCGTGATGCTGTTTTGCTCGCCAAGGGTCTCGTCGATAAAACGCTCGTAATGCCCAAGGTCCAGGTCCGTCTCCGCCCCGTCGTCGGTGACGAAGACCTCGCCGTGCTGAAAGGGGTTCATCGTCCCCGCATCCACGTTCAGATAGGGATCCATCTTGATGATGGACACCCTGAGCCCCCGCTTCTTCAGAAGGGTTCCCACCGATCCCGCCGTGATGCCCTTGCCCAGGGAGGAGACCACCCCGCCCGTGATGAAAACGTACTTCGCCATTGCCTGTCGCCCTCCCGGCCATCCGAACTCGGACAGCTCAAAATCCCCCTGCCCCAAAATACAAAACGGGACCAGAAAAAAAAAACTTCTGGTCCCCTGCCGACTCCTCTCGGACGATATAAACCGGCCTCCGCTTTGAACGTCGCCGCTTATTTCAGATACTGCAGCGGGTTGACCGGGCTGTTGCCCCTCCGGACCTCGAAGTGGAGATGCGGCCCCGTGGACCTTCCGGTCGTCCCGACCCTGGCGATATTCTGCCCCTGGGATATCTTCGTGCCCTGAGGCACCATAACCGAGCTGCAGTGAGCGTAAAGCGTAGACTGCCCGCCCGCGTGCTCCACCACGACGACCTTGCCGTAGCCGCCCATCCATCCCGAATAGGCCACGCGCCCATCGCGCGCCGACCGGATCACCATGCCCCGGGACGCCTTGATGTCGATGCCCGTATGGAAGTCCCGACGCCGCGTAACCGGATGGCGTCTCCAGCCGAAGGGGCTGTTGATACGCCCCATCACGGGCCAGCGGTAGGAACGCCCACCCTTCTGAGGACGCCCCTTATCCCTGATGGGGACGAGCTTGACCTTCTTGTTCTCCACACGGACCTCCGCGACGGCCTCCGGACGGGCCCCCGGCAAAAAGACCTCGTTGCCCGGCTTCAAGGAGACGACGTCTATCGTCGGATTGACCTTGCGCACCCGGTCGAGGTCCACCTGATAACGCTTGCAGACGAGCTCGATCCTGTCGCCCTTGCGCATCGTATAGAAGATGCCGTCCTGGTTGGGAATACGAAGCACCGCCCCGGGACGGAGCGTGGCGGAGCTCTTGAAGGTGTTGCTGCCCACCAGGGTATCCAGCTCGATGTTCTGGGCGTTGGCGATGGACCAGAGGCTGTCCCCCTGCACCACGACATAGGCCAAGACACTCAAGGGCTTGACCTCCTCGCGAAGCGAGGCGATGCGGAACTGGCGCGTGCGGACCTCCTCCAGGGTCGCCTCGACGTCGTCCGGCGTGTTGGGGATCAGGAGAAGCTGATTGGCGGACAGACGATTGGCGTCCTTCAGCCCGTTGGAACGAAGGATGTCCTGAGCCGTCACCCCGGCGTAGCCGAGGGCAATGTCCGACAGGGTCTCGCCGGACTTGACGATATGCTCCTTCCAGCCGACGCCCACCTCCGTCAGGCGGATATCCCCCTCCGGCGCCTCCAGCTCCATAATATCCTCGATATCCTCCGACACCCCATCCTCGGGGAGGCGGGTGCCGTCGTCCTGGGTATTCAGTATGATCGATTCAAAATCGGAGAGGTCCTTGGGAAGAGGGCCGAAGTCCTCGGCGATATCGACGACGGGAAGCAGCAAAGACTGCCCGCCCTCCTTCGACTCGGGCATCGGGACCTGAGGGACCTGAGGCATCTGCGGCTCAGGCAGGGAAGCCAGCCTGACGGGCAGGTCCCCGGAGAGGGGGGAGGGAAGCGCTTCGGGAAGGGCGGGAACGAGCGCCCTGCCCTCCTCGTAGGCGTCGCTCATATCGACGGAGACGAAACCCTCGTTCTCCACCGAGAGGTCGTTCCGATTCTCCACCAGACTTCCCCACGCCACGCCCGAGAACCGGCCCCACGCGGAAAACATCAGGAAAGCGGCCAATCCCATGGTGCAGCATACGACGGCGCAAAACCCCCAGGAAAAACCCTCCGAAGAAGCCGGCCCCTTCGGCCTCTTGACCTCACGGGTTTTTTTCTTATCGTCGAATGTTTTCACAAACATTCCTCCTGACCTAAAAACAGACGCCACCACCCTGGCTGGCAGCACCGGTTCCCAGTACCGGCTTCTTTGATGGCTGTACGGCTCCACCCGGACCTCGATCCCATGCGTCCGGTTTCTGTCCCCCGACTCCCGTTTTCAGGAAAATACGGAAGAATACGTCTCGGGCAGCATTATAGCACACCCGTCCTGCAGCCGAGCGCGGGGGACGGCCGCAGGACATCTCAGCGAGGAGAAGATTCTTTCCTATAGATGCCTTTGTTCGGCCTCGGCAGAGACGGGCATTTTCGCTTCTATCAGCGCTTCCCTATGAGAGCTTTATGGACATCAGGAACTCGCGGTTGCTGCGGGTCTGGCGCAGCTTGTCCAGGATCAGGTTCAGCGCCCCTGCCTCGTCGACCCCCACGATGCGCTTGCGGAGGACCCACAGCCGGGCCAGTTCGTCCTCCGGAATCAGCAGTTCCTCCCGCCTCGTCCCCGAGCGGGTGATGTCTATGGCGGGGAAGATGCGCTGCTCCGCCAGCTTGCGCGACAGATGCAGCTCCATGTTGCCCGTTCCCTTGAATTCCTCGTAGATGACGTCGTCCATGCGGCTCCCCGTATCCGTCAGGGCCGTGCCGATGATCGTCAGGCTGCCCCCCTCCTCGAAGTTGCGGGCCGCACCGAAAAACCGCTTGGGGAAGTAGAGTCCCGAGGGGTCGAGACCGCCCGAGAGCGTCCGCCCCGACGGGGGGACCGTGAGGTTGGAGGCCCGGGCCAGGCGCGTGATCGAGTCGAGGAGGATGACCACGTCCCTCTTGGCCTCCACGAGCCTCTTTGCCTTCTCCAGTGCGAGGTTCGCGACCCGGATATGCTCGTCCGCGGGGCGGTCGAAGGTCGAGGCGATCACCTCCCCGTCCACGGACCGGGAGATGTCGGTCACCTCCTCGGGCCGCTCGTCGATGAGAAGGGCCATCAGGATGATGTCCGGATAGTTCGTGGCGATCGCCCTGGCGATCCGCTTGATCAGCGTCGTCTTGCCCGCCTTGGGGGGCGAGACGATCAGGGCCCGCTGTCCCAGCCCGATGGGCGCGAACATGTCCACCAGCCGCGTGGCCCAGTCGCCGGGGCTGTTCTCCAGGTTGATGCGGACGTTGGGGAAGATCGGGGTGAGCTGTCCGAACACGGCGCGCCGCCGAGAGTGCTCGGGGTCCGAGAAGTTGACCGTCTCCACCCTCAGCAGGGCCTCGTAGTGTTCCTGTTCCCGCGGGGGCCGGATCAGGCCCCAGATCACGTCCCCGTTGCGCAGGCCGAAGCGCCGGATCTGCGAGACCGACAGGTAGACGTCGTTGTCGGTCGGCAGCATCCCCTTGGGACGCAGAAACCCGAACCCCTCCGGCAGGATCTCGAGGGTCCCGCCCCCAAAGCGGTAATTCATGCTCTCCGCCTGCGCCCTCAGGATGGAGATGACGAGGTCGTCCTTCCGCAGGGTCGTGGCCCCGGGAACGTTGAGCTCCCGCCCGATCTTGCGGAGGTCCACGAGGTTCTTGGAGGCCAGGTAGCCGTAGGTGTGCTTGGGCTTGGGGTGGGTGAACGGTTCCACAGGTCTGAGGGTGGATACTGCGGGGTCGGCGTGCACTGCAGCCGCATCCGCGGCCTCCACCGGTTCCGTGGGCTCGGACGGGAGCTCGCGGACCGGGGGCTGAACGTCAACGGGAAGCGCAGCGGCCTGCTGCGCATCCTTCTCCGCGGCCTGGACAACCTGAGTCGCCGAATCCGACGGCTCCACCTCCGGCGGCGGGACGACCTTCCTTGGACGCCCGCGCGGACGGCTCACCCTGGGAGCCGTTTCAACCGCAGCCGCAGCCGCGGCCGGGTTCTCCGCCGCGCCGAGGGACGCGGCGTCCCCGGCCGGCTCCTGCTGCGCCTCGAGCACTTTCTTCGGGGGGCGCCCCCGCCTTTTGGGAGCTTCCCCTCCCGCCTTCGGCAGGCTTACCATGAGATGCAAAAATCCTTTTCGTCATATTCGTCATACATCATATCTCGATCACCTCAAAGACAATGGAATTCAAAACGGTGCCCCGACGGGCGGGACGAAAGGACGCCGACTCCGGGCTCGCCACAAAGAAAAACCCATGCCGGGGAGGAAAAAACGAGAAAAAGCTCCACGACGCGCCCCCTTCAGGCGCCGCGTCCGGCGGCGAAGCCGACTCCGCCGTCGGGCCTCAATAAATCTCGAACCGGAACTCCGGGATCGTCTCGGAACGGTACAGGATATCGACCGCGTATTTTCCCCTCGGCAGGGGGACGCCGCTCTCCTGGAGCAGACAGTACATCCTCGATCCGGAGGGCGCCGGCAGCGGATACGTCTCCGACTGGACGACCTTGTCCCCCCAGCGCCAGACGACCTGGATCTCGCCGTCCTCCTCGACGCGGGAATAATCGAAATACAGGCACACCTGCCTCGAGCCGTAGGGGAATCGGGAGACCGTCCCGGTCAGGAACCTTCGGTCGTGAATATCGACGTTGATCGTCACGTTGGAGATCATGAAGTTCTCGCCGGACCGGACGGAACTCTGCCGCACCACCCAGAATGAAAGGAGGGTCAACACGAACGTAAAAACGATCAGAAGGAACAAAAAAGGCTTTCGTCTCGTCATGACGGCTCCGCCGGAGGCCGGGGGCCCCCACGCTCCTCACACCCCGCGTACCAGCTCCTGAGCCGGGAGGAAACCCGATTCAGATCGGGCAGTGCGAAGCCGTCCACCGAACATCCGCCAAGCCCCGAAACCCCGTCGACGGCCCCCCTGTCCCGGAGAGCCGCGAGCATCCGCTCCTCCTCCCCTTCGTTCAGGCCCGCCCAGCGGCCGAACGGGACGGACAGGAGCGCCGCCAGGGCGTACCCTCCCCAGTTCGACACGTCCACCGGAAGGCATACCGTCGAGGGGACGCGGGAGAGGAAGGGCGCATAATGGGGAAGGAGCCGCGACAGGGGCTCATAGAGGGTCCCCATGCCCGCCTCGTTTCCGCCGTCGCCGATCCCCAGCACGGGGACCCCCCATCCCGCCGCCGCGAGGGCCAGGTCGTCCAGCGGGACGACCACGGAGCCGATGTCCTCGCCCTTCATGTTGTAGTAGCGCCCGTCCGCGGCCCGCCCCGGACGCTCCAGGAACACCAGGAGGTCGAACCCCTCGAGGGCCTCGGGGTCGGGACCGTCCAGGCAAAGGACCGAAGGGCCGCCGACGCTCCCGGAACAGGCGTCCAGCACGGAGAGGTTGGAGCGGTCCGTCGCCAGGCAGACTCTCTTTCCCAGAAGGTCCAAAGCCCTTCCGAGGATGACCGCACCCGGGGGGCCGTCCGTCTCGGGGGCCGAGGCCGAGCGGATGAAGAACCCCGTGACGATCAGCGCGCTCCGCGCCGCCATGCAGAGGGAGAACGCCCGCTCCCACAGGGAGGCGTCCGAAAGCAGGGAAACCCTGCGCCCCCCCAGGTCCGAGGCCACGATACCCCGCAGCGAATCCAGGGCGGCGCCGGGAAGGGGCGTCATCGGGGCCGGGGCGAAGGCCGACGAATCCGACAAATTGAGAAATCGAGCATCCGGGCTGTCAGACATCGGGACCCCGCATGGGGCTCAATTCAGCTTGTCGACCAACCCCAAAAGCTCCGGGCTGAGGGATTTATGCTCGTTCCAGGAGCGCTCCAGGTCGCTCAGGACCATGCGATGATTCACGTTCCCCACCATATAGCCCGATTTCCCGATCAACAGGGATTCGGCCGCGTAGGCGCCCATCCGGGAGGCCAGCAGAACGTCGAAGGAAGTGGGGCTGCCGCCCCTCTGGATATAGCCCAGGACGGTGACGCGCGCGTCGTAGCCCCCGGTGTCCTGGAGCTTGTCCTTCATCTCGTTGGCGGACATGACGCCCTCCGCCAGGATGATGAGCGTGTGGCTCTTCCCCTTAGCCTGGGAGAGGCGCAGCCGCTGGCAGAGGTTGCCGATGCTCAGGGGGAGCTCCGGGACGACGACGTACTCCGCCCCCGAGGCGACGGCGATCTCGAGGGCCAAAAAGCCGGCGTTGCGCCCCATCACCTCGACGATGAACAGGCGGTCGTGGCTGGACGCGGTGTCCCGAAGGCGCATGACGGCCTCGAGGGCGGTGTTGACGGCGGTGTCGAAGCCGATCGTCTCATCCGTCCCCGCGACGTCGTTGTCGATGGTACCGGGAATTCCGATGACCGGCATCCCCATGTCGTGCAGTTCCTTGGCCCCATGGAAGGACCCGTCGCCGCCGATCACGACCAGGCCCTCGATCCCCGCCGCCCTCATCCGGGCCAGGGCCTCCCCGCGTCCCTCGGGGGTCGTGAAGCGCTCGCTGCGCGCGGTCTTGAGGATCGTCCCCCCGCGATGGATGATCCCCCCCACGGAGGAACGGGTAAGGGGAATGAAATCCCCGTCGATCAGCCCTTCATAGCCCCGGAGCACCCCCACGCACTCCTTGTCGTTGAAGAAGCACGTGCGAGCCACCGCTCGGATGGCGGCGTTCATGCCCGGGGAGTCCCCCCCGCTGGTCAGAACTGCGATGCGATCCACGTCAATCTCTCCTCAATTATAAGCCTATAAGCCATAGGGCATGGGCAAAATGCCCTCCGCCCTCATCGTCTACCGGGTCTGAAGCTCGTCCATCCTGCTGCGGACCTCGTCGAGCTCACGATCGAGGGCGTCGATCTTCGTCTGGTGCTCCTGCCTTTCCTGGTTCAGTTTCTCCATACGCTTGATCAGCCGGTCCAGCTCCAGACGGTCCATGGCCTTACCGGTCCCCAGGGCCTCGGGATTGTCCTTCGAAAGGTCCCAGACCCAGCGGATATCCCCCCTCGCCGCGGTGGCCTGACTGATGGACCCGTTCAGGACAAGGCGGATGTCCTTGACTCCCTCCAGGATGTCCTTGCCCGTCTTGGGGTCGTAGCGGGGGAAGAAGACCATTCCGTCCCGCTGCCCGGAGATCTTGAAGTTGAATCGTTTGTCGTAATCGGAGGGATTGTAGCGCTGCTTGCCGACGAAGAGCGTCAGATGGCGGTCGAACGGCTGGGGGTGCATGGGGACGCCCGTGACGTTGAAATCGATATGAAAGGCTATGGAGTCGTGAAGGTTCAGGCTCTTCAGCAGGGTGTATTTGTAGTTCTCCATCTCGTCCTTCGTCCAGAGGTTCTTCTCCGCCTCCGAGCGCACCAGCGCCTCGACGTACTCCGCCGAGTAGTAGGTCACCTCGATGGCCACCGTCTGGAGTTCGGACTTCTCGTTAAAGGAGTCGGTCCTCTTCCATTTCCTCAGGATATCCTCGTCCGAGCCCCAGGCGGACGAAACCCACAAAGCGAGGCAGAAAAGCAGGGAAAGCCCCACGGATTTTCTTACAAAGAATTTTCCGGTCATCGCACGCGTTCCACTCCATTCCATTTTATCTTCATCATCGTTCTCGTCTCATCCATTCCGCCCCGAACCTCTTCCGCGGCCCTTCACGAAGGCACGTTCCGTAACGTTCCTCCCGTTCGATTATACAACAGGAATCAGGGAAGCAAACCCGCCCGCACCGCAAACCGCCTATCCCGCCCGCAGGCGGTAGACCATGGCCAGGATCTCCGCGACGCCGCGATAGAGCTCCTCGGAGATCTCCTCCCCGATCTCGACCCCCTCGAACAGGGCCCAGGCCAGAGGCTTGTTCTCGACGACGGGCACGCCGTGGGCACGCGCGAGCTCCCGAATCCTCTGCGCCACGATCCCGCGGCCCTTGGCCACGACCTGAGGGGCGCTCATCAGCTCGCGGTCGTACTCCAGGGCCACGGCCAGGGTCGTCGGGTTGGTGATGACCACGTCGGCCTTGGGCACCGAGGCCATCATGCGCTTCTTGGCGAGCTCCCGCTGCTTCTGCCGGATCTTGTTCTTGATCTGCGGGTCCCCCTCCATCTGGCGGAACTCCTCCTTGATCTCCTGACGGCTCATCCGGATCGACCGCTCGAACTCCCACTTCTGATACATGTAGTCGATCAGGGCCATGATCAGGAGCATCGCCGCCAGGCGCATCGCAAGGGACCAGAGCATGTTCCAGAAGGCGGCGCTTCCATGGCCGAGGGGGAACTGCATGGCCCTCAGGGTGTCGGGAAGGTAGTCCCGGATGGCGGTGTAGATCACGACGGCGAAGACCGCCGCCTTCAGCAGCCCCTTGAGCAGTTCCACCAGCGAGCGCAGCGAGACGATCTTCTTCATCCCGCTGATCGGGTTGAGGCGGTCCAGGTTGATCTTGAAGGGCTCGCCCGTGACGGTCCAGCCCACCTGCCAGACGATCACCGCCACGGCCAGGATGGCGACCAGCCCTCCCAGGGGGAGCCAGGTCAGAAAGTAGCTCTTGATCGCCTCCAGGGACAAGATGGGGAACCAGCCCTCCCGCAACAGAATCTTATCCCCCATGAAACGAATGGAGAGTTGGAGCAGCGCGAGGAAAAGCCCATAGATGAAGGGCCCCAGGAGGAGCAGGGAGGCCAGCCCCGTCAGGATCCCGACGGCGGCCGTCAGGTCCCGGCTCACGCAGACGCGCCCCTCCGAGCGCACCTTCTGGCGCTTCTTGGGCGTGGCCGGCTCGGTCCGCTCCTGGGCGAAGAACTGGAGATCGAAGGGGACGGGCCGCCCCCCTCCGTCGGCGCGCTGTCCCAAAAGGAGGGTCACGGCGCTCCCCTCCACGCCAGGACGCTCGTCAGGGCAAACTCGATCCACCGCTCGAACTGGGTATAGATCAGGTCCACCACCAGCGGCAGCGCCGCGGCCAGGACCAGGAACCCCAGCGCCACCTTGATCGGGAGCCCGAGGACGAAGATGTTCATCTGAGGGACCGTCCGGGCCAGGAAGCCCAGCCCGACGTCCGCCAGCACGAGGGCGCAGTAGAAGGGGATCACGATCCGCATCGCCAGCACAAAAAGCTCCTGAAGCCAGGTTCCCAGGGACATGTCCCCGACGGGGAACAGGGCCAGGCGCCCCAGGGGCACGAGGCGCAGGCTCTCGATCACCGACTGCACCATCAGAAGATGCCCGTTCCACCGGAAGTAGAACCACAGTCCCACCAGAAAATTCAGCTGGCCGATGATCGACGCCTGGCTCTGCGTCATGGGGTCGACGACCTGCGCCATGGAGAAGCCCATGGCCGTGCCGATCTGCTCCCCGGCGGTGTTCAGCGCCGGAAGGGGCAGGGACGCCAGGAACCCGATGGCAAACCCCACAAAAAACTCGCGCAGGGCAAGGACGGACAGTGCGAGGACGCTGTCGAAGAGGACCACGGGGACCTGCGCGGACGGCACCGCCCCCACGGACGCCGCGGTCAGGAGCACCGCGCCCAGGTAGCGGAAGGAGGCCGGGGACATCGTGGAGGCGAAGAGGGGCGAGGCGAACACCATGCCCACGAAGCGAAGGTGGATCAGCAGATAAACGACCAGAAGCTGCGTGGGCAGCTCGATTCCCTTCAACCCTCCCCCCTCCCCTCGGAGTATCGTTCCTTTTCCCGGTACCGTCTCATTCCGTTTCGCAGGTATTCACAGGCAAGGCGGCTTTTGCGAGGCGCCGCAGATAAGCAGACCGCCAAGAACGCTCGCGAGTTGTGCGGGGCGCTCAGGGGTTTCATCAGGGCCAGTCGCCTGCCTAAACGCCGCATACGAATGCCCGAGGAGCGGAATTATTGGATGAAGCGCTCCAGCTGCCCCAGTATCTCACGAGTCATGACGAGCATCCTGGCTCCCATCCAGGGGCCCAGAAGCACCATGCAGAGGAAGACGGCCAGGATCTTGGGGATGAAGATCAGCGTCTGCTCCTGGATGGAGGTGGCCGTCTGAAGGATGCCGATCAGGAGCCCCACCACCATCGCGACCATAAGGATGGGCATGGAAACCGCCATCATCGTCCACACGGCATTGCTCATGACGTCGTAAAGACTGAGGAGCGTTACGGGCATTTTTCCGGGTCCTCTCCCTTCGATTCCTTTCCTCCGCGCATCATAATCGACCGAACGGAAAACGGCGCGCTCAGGGCACGTTCGTGAAGCTCTTCAGCAGGCTCATCACGACCAGGTTCCAGCCGTCCGCCATGACGAAGAGCACCAGCTTGAAGGGCAGGGACACCATCATCGGCGGAAGCATCATCATGCCCATGGCCAACAGGACGCTCGAGACCACCATGTCCACGACGATGAAGGGAATGTAGATGACCACCCCCATCTGAAAAGCGGTCTTCAGCTCGCTCAGCATGAACGCCGGCACCAGGACCCGGGTCGGGACCCGGTCCCGGGATACGGGCTGTTCCAGCTTCGCCATGGAGGTCATCAGGGAGAGCTCCTCCTGCCGCGTGTAGCGGAACAGGAACTCCCGTACCGGCACGACCGAACGCTGCCAGGCCTGCTCCGCGGGGATGTCCCGCGCCAGGTAGGGGGCGAGGCCGTTCTCATAGACCTGGTTCCAGGTGGGATACATGGTGAAGAGGGTCAGAAAGAGGGCGAGCCCCGTGACGACCTGCTGCGGAGGGGACTGCTGAAGGCCGATCGCACGCTGCACGAACCCCAGGACGATGACGATACGCGTGAAGCTGGTGATCATCAACAGGATGGCCGGGGCCAGGCTGAGGACGGTGAGCAGCCCCAGGATCTGGAGCGACAGGGCCACATCCGCGGGAGAATCGGCGGAGGCGATGCCCAGCTGCAGGGAGGGCAGGGAAAAGGACCCCGCCTCCGCAGCCGACGCGGGCGTCAGGAACAGAAACGGCAGAAACAGGACAAGCGCCCCCAGAAGGAGGAAGAAGCCGGGCTCAACCTCCCTCCCGGTGAGGCGGCGTCCCCTCGGCCGAACACATCCAATCCTCATACGTCCACCTACCCATCAAACGGCTCCCGCCTCCGCCCGAGGTAAAGGCAAGGACATCCGGTCCGCACCGGACCACAAAAAAGACATCCTTACCCACGGGCAAGGATGTCAAAACCCTCACAGGCACTCCCTCTCCGTCCGAGCCGTTTTTCTTTTTCGTACAACGGACAAGGACGAAAGCGGAGGCGGACAGGACTCCCAACGCGATCAGGACGCGAGTCAGATAGACAAAAAGATCAGGCTCCGCCGCCATTCGGCCCGCCCCCAACGCCCACGGTCCGCCAAAAGCCCCGCGAGACTAGGCCAGTACCTTGGAGATCGCTTCTATGACCCGCTCCGGCTGGAAGGGCTTGACGATGAAATCGTTGGCCCCGGCCTGAATGGCCTCGATGACCATCGGCTGCTGCCCCATCGCCGAAACCATGACGATCTTGGCATTGGCGTCGAGGGCCTTTATGGCCTTCACCGCATCGATGCCGTTCATCTCGGGCATGGTGATATCCATCGTAACGATGTCGGGCTTGAATTTCTGATACGCAGCCACGCCCACCTTGCCGTTTTCAGCCTCGGCGACCACTTCAAAATCGTTCTTTTGAAGGATGTCCTTCAACATCATACGCATGAAGGCCGCGTCATCAACAATAAGAACCTTTTTGCCCATGCTGTATCCCTCGCTTACTCAGATTCTCTGACTCAAGCCCGGTCAGTATCGTTTCCGTTTTAGGAAAAATCACAAAAAATCCTTTATTTTCAAAGATTTATCGGGGCGGTAGCAAGAGAAAATCACCGATAACGGAACTGATTATATCACGAATTGTCCCCATGAAAAGCGAGAACGGGGACACGAGGGGGCAAAACGGCACGGGGCGTCAGGCGGAATGGACCTTGGCTCCGGCGCCCAGCACGTCCGTGATGCGCACGCCGAAATTCTCGTCGATCACGACGACCTCTCCCCTGGCTATCGGTTTTCCGTTGACCAGGATATCCACCGGCTCTCCCGCCATCTTGTCCAGCTCGATCACGGACCCCGTGGTCAGGGCCAGGATCTCGGAGATGTTCTTCCGGGTCTTCCCCAGCTCCACCGTCACCCGAACGGGGATATCGGCGATCATATCGATGCGGCTGCCTCCCGCCGCTCCACCGCCCTGTCCCAGTGGGAGAAACTCGGCGGGATGGACGTCCACCACAGGAGCGGGCTGCTGTGCGGCCCGGGACATCGACGACATCGGACCGGACGATGGGATATTCGGCTGAGGGGGCTTCGCCGAGGGAGCGGGGCCTGCCGGATGGGCCGAGGCAGCCGGCTCCTCCGGGGCCGGCACCGAGTCCTTGGGCGTCTGCTCCCCGATGATCTGGCGCATCAGGCCCGCGACGGCTAGGGCGGAATCCAGAGGAATGGAGCTCCAGACCTTGAAGGGAGTCAGGCCGTCCACCCGAACGGTGGCGGGGCTGACCCAGATCGAGGTCTCCGCATCGAGCTGGGGGAAGGGAAGCCAGCCCTCTCCCGCCAGGGAGGAGGAGATGTTCTCGGGCATCAGCCTTCTTCCGCCGAGAAGGCCGCTGAGGCTCGTGAAGGAGGCGCCGACGACCTGGCTCAGGCCCTCCTGAGCGGCATTCAGATAGAGGTCGCTGGGCTCCTCGGGCAGTTCCCTGCCCTCCCCGCCCATCATCAGGTCCGCGAGCATCAGCGCCCCCTGCTGCTCGACGACGAGCGTCAGGGGGATGTCGTCAAAGCCGCCGCAGGTCGCGCGAAAGATAAAGGGCGCCTCGGGGAGCTTCTCCAGGAAGTCCTTCTGAGACAGGACCTCGGCGCTCTCCAGGGCCGTGTCGACGTCCTTGCCCGACAACATGCCGAAAACGCTGTTCTCGGCATTCGAAAAAATAGAGGCGACCTCGTCCAGAAGCTGAGAATCCTCCATGGAGAGTCCCGATCCCGAGTCCTCCCCCAGCGCCCCTCCGGAGAGCAGCGCGTTGATTTCGTCCTGGCTAAGAAGATCGTCCATCTCCCTCTCCTCCTTCCGCCTCTTCCTGTGCCGTCCCATTCAAAACCCGGGTCAGTTCCGCCGCCAGGCGGCCGTGGCGCGTTCCCGGCCTGGCCTTGAAGCGCACGTGGTTCCCCACCCGGATGGAGATATCGCTCTCCCGCGTCTCGTCGAGCCTGATGACGTCCCCGGGCTCCAGCGCATAGACATCCGCCAGGCTCAGCACCGTATGCCCCAACTCCAGGCTGAGCGGAATCCTGACGCTCCCCAGCGAGCTGACGATGCACTCCCTCTCGTCCTCGTCCCTCTTGCGGCTCGTCGAGGCAAACCACTGCTGCGAGGAGAGCTTGTCGACGATCGGCTCCATCAGGAAATAGGGGAAGCAGAGGCTCATCATCCCCTCGATGTCCCCCACCTTCAGCTTCATGATCACCAGCAGCACCATATCCCGGGGCGGGCAGATCTGAACGAAGAAGGGGTTGCTCTCCATGCTCTCGAAGCGGAAACGCACGTCCACCACCGTGCTCCAGCTGTCCTCGAGAAGCTCCAGCATCCGCATCATGACCCGCTCGGTCACGGTCTTCTCGATATCCGTGAGCTCCCGAACCTTTCCCGAGAACTCCCCCTTCCCCCCGAGCATCCTGTCGATGATGGAAAAAACCAGGTTGGGGTTGAGCTCCACCAGGATATTGCCGTCAAAGGGATGCATCTCGACCGTTCCAATGACCGTCGGCTGCACGAGCGAATTCACGAATTCCTCGTAGGCCAGCTGATCCACGGAGGCGACCTCGGCCGAGACCATGGACCGGATCAGGGTCGACATGACCGTCGTCAGCTGCCGGGCGAAGGATTCGTGAATCATTTGAATGGCCCGGAGCTGGTCCTTGCTGAATTTATCGGGGCGCTTGAAGTCGTAGACCTTGACCTTGTAATCGCCGGAGTTCTCGGAGATGGAATCGAGGTCTACGCTCCCGCTGGTCAGGGCGCTCAACAGGGAATCTATTTCGCTCTGAGACAAAACGTCGGGAGCCAGAGGTCATCACCTGCCTTTACGTTTCAAAAGAACGCGGAGCCCTCACGGAGCCCTATTGAAGCACGAACGACTCGAAGAGTGCCTGAACGATAAGGGGCTCGCCCTTGTTCTCAGGCAATATGGAGTTCAGGGTCCGCTTGATGTCCCCCGCAAACTGCAGGGCGCCCTCGGCGCTGGTCAGGTCCTCGTAGACCTTGTCCTTGACGATCAGCAGCACCTCGTTCTTGATCCTGAGGAGCCATCCGGGAGCCTGCACGACCTCGACCGCCTTCTCGTTCAGGAGCTCCAGCGACAGCGTGAAGGTGATGACGTGCCTTCCCGCCCCGGCCAGGTTGCTCGTAAATTCGCCGACGGACACGATGGGCCCCGGCGCCCTTACCTGACGCGTCTCCACCGCGGCGCCGTCCCCCGACGCCATGGTGCGGCCCAGCACCAGCCCACCGCCAAAACCGGCCCCGAACATCACCAGCCCTACCACGACAAAGACAATGATCCGTTTCATGCGGCTCCGCTCAACCCCTTCTAGCGTTTGGGATACTGAGAAAGAAACACGAGATCGACCCGGCGGTTCAGCGCCCTGTGCTCGGGGCTGTCGTTGGGGACGATCGGCTGATAAGACGCGAATCCCACCGCCTGAAGCTTCAGCGGGTCGATCCTCCCCGCGGTCTCGAGGTAATCGGCCACAACCGCCGCCCTCATGGAGGAAAGCCCCCAGTTGTTGCGGTACATTCCCCCTGTCAGGGGGACCGAATCGGTGTGCCCCTCCACCGCCACGGCAGGGACCTTATCGCGCACCAGCGTCGCGATCTTGTAGAGCGCGCGCTGCCCCTCGGGCTTGAGCTCCGCGCTGCCGGAGGCGAAGAGGAACTGATCCGAGATCGAGACCGCAACCCCCCGCTGGTTGATCGAGACCTGAATCGACTTGTCCAGCCCCTCGGCGCGCAGATAGCTGTTGATCGTATGCGCGACGTGGCGCGTATCCATCTCGAAGCGCGGCGCCGCCCCGGCGTCCCGCCCCTCCTCCCCGCTCCGGTTGGGCTCGATGGACTCCTCCGTCGTCTGTCCGCCCTTAAGCACTCCCAAGGAGCCCTTCAACGAGATCAGGGCCTTTTGAAACTTCTGGGCGTCGACGGAGGACATCGCGAAGAGCAGGACGAAAAAACAAAGGACCAGCGTCACCATGTCCCCGTAGGTCGCCATATAGAGGGGTGCGGACGGAGGAGGAGGAGGAGCTTTCTTCTGCCGGGCCACGGGCTATTCCTCCTTCTGCCCCAAGGTTCCCCTGAGCCTCGGGGGAAGGAACACCTTGAGCTTCTCCTCCACGATGCGCGGGTTCTCCCCGGCCTGGATGGCCAGTATCCCCTCGACCATCAGCTCCATCGCCGCGATCTGCTGGGCCGACCGCGCCGCGAGCTTCTTCGAGATGGGCCCCGCGAACATGTTGGCCACCATCGAGCCATACATCGTCGTGATCAGGGCAACCGCCATTCCGGGCCCCAGAGCGCTCACGTCCTGCAGGTTTCCCAGCATGGCGATCAGGCCGATCAGGGTTCCGATCATCCCATAAGCCGGAGCCAGCTCCGCCATGGTGTCGAAGACTGCCTTATTTGAAAGGTGGCGATCCTCTCGGACCCCGATTTCGGTGTCCAGGATCGCCTTGACCAGTTCGGGATCCGTCCCGTCGACCACCAGTTGGATGGATTTCTTCATGAATTCGTTGTCGAGCTCCGAGACGTCGGACTCCAACGCCAGAAGACCCTCGCGCCGGGCCTTTTCGGCAAAGCTGACGATGGTCTGCACCATCCCCAGGAGATTGGGTTCCTTCGAGACGAAGGCGCTTTTGATCACTCCGCCCGCCGCCTTGAGCTTATCCCCGGGAAAGGAGATGATGACGGCTCCGATCGTTCCTCCGATCGTGATCAGAAGCGAGGGGATATCGATGTAGGCCCCCAGGCTTCCGCCCGAGGCCATGCCCCCAATAACCAGAATCCATGAGATGAGCATACCTACGACTGTGGTCAGATCCAAGATTCATCCACCTCTCGCCTGGCAGTATGTCCTCAGGAAAGGCCCTGCCGACCCGGCTCCGAATCCTTCGACTCGTCCAGGGCACCGGCCATAACACAGGAATAGCCCGCCAATCGCCTGAAGGTCACGATCTTATCGCAAATCTCCGCGAGGCCCTCCCGAACGATGTAACGATGTCCATTGAAAAGGCGCACCACGGAGTCCGGCGTACTTTCAACGGTTTCAATCATATCAGAGTTCAGCAAAAAAAGCTCGCCATTCAGACGATGCAGCTCAATCATCGTATCCTCCGTCCGACAAGCGCGTCGGTTTTCCAAAGACCCCATAAGCGCAGCGGTCCCCGGAGGCGAAGGAACGACGCACCCGCAGGCTGCGCGGATCACATCCTGATTGTATACGAAAACCGCTTAAAAAACGAGACGGGAGAGGCAAAAACCTCAGGATAATTCTCCTACTCCTCCCGACATATTTCAAGGTCCCCGGGGCATGAAAAACGGCCCCGCCGAAAAGGACGGGGCCGAATCATCCATGCTGCCGCGACGCGCTACCGCTTGAGGTTCACGACCTCCTCCAGGATCTGGTCGCTGGTGGTGACCACGCGGGTATTGGCCTGGAAGCCGCGCTGCGAGATGATGAGGCGCGTGAACTCCTCCGTCAGGTCCACGTTGGACATCTCCAGCGTGGCCCCCTTGATGGAGCCCTTCCCCCCGCTGTCGGCGGCATCGATGTTCGCATCGCCGGAGTTGATCGTCGGGGCGAAGGCGGAATCCCCGACCTTCTCCAGGCCCTGCTGGTTCGGAAAGGTCGCCAGGGCTACCCGGTAGAGCGGCTGCACCTGACCGTTGCTGAAGGTCCCCGAGATCGTCCCATCCACACCGACATTGAAGTCATTCAGGACCCCCATCGTGTAGCCGTCCTGATACACGGCCTTGGTGGTGGTCTCGGAGGCGTACTGCGTGACGCCGTTCAGCTTGTCGCCATTCCCGCCGAAGTTCAGCTTGATCTTCGAGTTCGTCATCCCCTTGAGGCTGAAGGGGATCTCGATCTCCTGCTCCAGGGGATCGCAGATGGGGCCGCAGCCGCAGAAGGCGATCTCCCCGGACGAGGGGGTCGGAACGATGGCGCTGGAGTTTCCCGACGTCCCTCCGGTGCTGTCCTCGCAGTTCGCCCCCGTCACCTGTTTCCCCTCGGAGTCCAAAAGAAAGGCCTCCCACCGCCAGCGGTTCTCGGTGATCTTCTTGAAGTTGACCTCCAACGTATATTTGTTGCCCTGACAATCAAAGATATCCTTCTTCGTCTGATGAAAGCCCCCCTGATTGATCTGGGCCAAGGTGTCGAAGGGCTCCTTGGGATTCGCGAGGTCCTTGGCCTGCTGGACCGCCAGCCCCGACCCGCTGCCGACGACCGCCACCTTGAGATTATCCGCGGTAAACCCAGCCGGGAACGTGCCCGTTATCTTTTCGACAAAATCGAACTTGCCGTCCGGCTTGAAGTGAACCGTGGCCGTCAGGGGAACCATCCCCGTTCCCCCCGCGTCGGGATACCACATGCGCAGGGTCACCGGCGTCCCCGACAGCTTGCTGGGGCTTTCGTCGAACTCCGCGATAACGGGGGTCTCGACCCCTCCATTCTTGAGGGTGAAGGACGCGTAGCGCATGTCGGCCTTGAGGTTGTACTCGAAGACCGTAGCCCCGCTCGGATTCTTGATCTTCAGGCCGCCCGTGGAGTCGTCGTAGTCGAGCGTCATGGCCACGGGGGGATTGGTGCCCGGAAAAACCGGCGCAGCCGGCACGTGGGTCCCCGCCGCCAGCTTCGGTTTGCCGCCGTCGATCCCCACCATGTCGAAGACCAATTCCTGCTTCTGCCCGCCGTTCTCGACGGTGACGGTCAGGTATCCCTTGCCGTCCGCGGACGCCAGGTTCGTCTTGAAGCTCATGTCGTACTCCACGCCGTCCATCTTGATCTTGGCGACGCCGCTGGGGTTCCCCGGCCATCCGCATTTCTCGTTGTAGGGAAGGTCCGGAAAACCGTAGGGAAGATAGGCGGCGCTGCGGCTGTCCAGATTGCACTGATAATTGATCATCGTCGTGGCGCGGGGCTCCATCTTCTTGCCCATGGGGATGTTGATGTCGGAGAGCTCGCTGGACCGGACAAATTTCTGGGGGTTCAGCGGGTCGCGCTCCATCTTGTAGCCCTGCACGCGATAGCCCGTTCCGGACTGAACCAGGTCGTTGTCCTTATCGCGTATGAAGGCCCCGGCCCGGCTGAACAGCGTGCTGCCGCCGGACTTCAGGACGAAGAACCCGTCCCCGTTGATCATCATGTCCGACTTGTTGCCCGTGTACTGAGCCGCGCCCTGGGAATGGATGGTCTCGATGGACGCGACCGAGACGCCCAGCCCCACCTGAGAGGGGTTGATGCCGCCGCGGTTGTCGCCCGGCCCCGAGGCGCCCTGGGTGGTCTGGTACAGCAGGTCCTGGAAGATCGTGAAGTCCTTCTTGTAGCCCGTGGTGTTGACGTTCGCTATATTGTTGCCCGTCACGTCAAGCATCGTCTGGTGCGCCTTGACGCCCGTAACCGCCGTCATCAAAGATCTGAGCATTCCTCAAGAACCTCCTGCGATAATTCTATGGAAGCGCTGATTCCAACAAAAACGCATATGTTATCAAGAGTAAATATGCAAAACATCCATAGGCAAAATCTCCAGCGCTTCCTTAAAGATTAACATGGGGTCTTTGCCCCCATGCCCCCACGCCGCTATCAGGATAGCAGCGGCCCCGGCAAGTTTTTTCCTCAAAACAGGCAAGCCGGGGTACCACCGGGGGGCTTCATGGATTAAATCAGCGCTTCCCTAAATTATCGCTCCGCGAAACCGCAGGCCCCCGTCCTGGAGGCCAGAAACCCTCTTACCGCCGCATTCATGGACGGCATGAAACCGTCGGCCTATATCTTCCCGATCTTTCCGACCTCGGGCCCCACGCCCTCGATCTTGCTGAGCGGAACAAATCCCTCCGTCGTCTCCAGGACGGTGCCCTGTTTGGGGTCGTCGAACCACACGGCCTTGACGACCGCAGCGACCTGCTTCGGGTTCCCGTCCGGGGTATCGGCCTCCTTCGTGAAGCCCACGGTCTTGCCCACGTAGTTCACCGCGGAGAATTTGTCGGCCTCCGCCATCTTCTCGAGGGTCCTGGACATGTTCGTCATCTGCTCCAGCGAACTGAACTGCGCCATCTGGGCGATGAACTCCCGGTCCTCCATAGGGTTCATCGGGTCCTGATTCGACAGCTGGGCGATCAGGAGCTTGAGGAACGCCTCCTTATCCAGATCCTTCGATACCGCCCTCGAGGCATTTTTCAACTCCTCCCCGCTCAGGAGGGGCTGATTGTCGTTTACGTTCATGACGGGCATGACGCCCACCTCCTAGCTTTATCGCCGGCCGCCCGCTCAAGCATCCGGCCTAGGCCACCCAGTGGAGCAGCCCCTGGTTCAGGTCCACCCGGAACACCGCGTTCGCCGCCTCGTCGTCCTCCCCGGACGCCTCGCCGCGGACCCGGCGCCGGCCCCCCTGCCCCCGCGAGAACCCCTGCTGGCGCCGGCCGTCGTCCTGCTGGACATCGACCGAAAAGTGGGCCAGCTGTACGCCCTGCTGGGCCAGGGACATCCGGAGCTGCACGATCTGATCCTGTACTAAGTGTCGGACCTGCTCGCTGGAAACTTTAATGTTCGCCTCGAGCCCCGAGGTCCCGGTGGCCAGTTCCACGGTCAGACGCCCCAGCGCGGGAGGATCCACGATCAGGCTCGCACGATGCCCTCCGCCTGCGCGGGCGAACCGCACCACGTTCTCGACTCCCTCGCGCAGGACCTCCCCCGGCTGCGCCCCTCGGCTCAACTCCAAGGGAGCCGTCTGAGGCTGGGACGGGCGGCGGTTCGCCAGGATGCCGTCGAAAAAGGACTGAAAGTCCGGCCGGGATTCCGTCCTCTCCGCACTTCGGGGAAGCTCCTCGGAGCTGTGGTTCCGGACCGCATCCGCCCCACGGGAACGCTTCCGGGAGGCGTCGCCGCCGGATTCCCGGCCACCCTCCCGCCCGGTCCCCTCGCGCGGAGATCTCAGGGCCGACGCGACACCGGAGCCATCGTCCCCATCCGGGGCGGACGCGGCCTGCTCCCCGGCCTCGTTCTCCCCCCCGGGGAGGGGGACCTTCCTCCCCGTCTCCCGACGGGCTCCAGGGAGCCTCGAAAGCGAAGGATTCTCTCCGGCGGGGAGTTCGTCCGCAGGGTCGGGCGGAAGCGCGATGGACATGGAATCGGCGCCCCGGTCCCCGGCGGCGGGGACCTCCTTCAATTCGGTCCGGCACCCCGAAACCTCGGGCATCGCCCCCTGCTGGAGGACGGCGGCCTCCGCAAGGATGGAGGGAAGAACCGGCGCACCGCCCCCCTCCGCAGGGGCCGCATTCGAAGCATCGGCCGCGCCCGCGAAAAATCCGCCCTCATCGTCCTTACCGCCATCCTCCCCGTCCGCCCCGGGGTCCTCGGTCCGAAAGGCTGGGGAGGAGAGCTGAGAGGCCCGAAACGAGCCCCGTTCCGCAGCGCCGGCATCCCCCGTCCCCGCTTCGGCCAACGCGTCCCCATCTTCCGCGCCAAGGCGGTTCGCCGCGCGGGACAGCAGGGCCTCCAGACGCCGGAGTTCCTCCTCGGGAATGGCGCTCAGCGCCTCCTCCGCGGCCTCCTTCATCAGGGGAAGGGCCTCGGGCGCCTCACGCTGCAGCCCCTCCTTCAGGGACGCAAGAATCTTCAGCGCCTCGGGAGAGAGCCGGGAAAGCCCGCCCCTCAGCACCTCGAAGACCCTCTCCAGCGCGGGGGGCTCCGCCTCCCTCTCCGTCCCGGGGACGGAGGCGTATTGGGCCATCAGGCTGGAGAAAAGCTGCGGGTCCGCGGGCTCGCCCAAGCCCTTCTTTCCGCCTTTCACCCCATCTCCGAACCCCTGTCCGGGGGTACTCACCTGTACGGAAGGAAACGCCTCCGCCAACGTCCCCACGTCCTTTCCCTCTGTTTATCGCCTTCGCCCGGCACTTGGGGCCTAGCGCCCTCGGCCGGACATTAATTCCCGTGGATTGAAACGGGGCTGCGCCCCGTACCCCCTCGCGAGCATCAAGATGCTCGCGGCCCCGGAAAGGGTGGACCTTCCAACCGGCAGGCTGGGGCTCCACCGGGATGCCTCGCTGTCTCAAGCCGCGACCCTAGCGCCCCCGGCCGGACATCAATTCCGTCAGCCGCGCGGCACGCTGGGGCTTCATTTTGCCCAGGATCGAGGCACGGGCGTCCACCGGAAGTTTTTTCAGCAGGTCCACCGCGAGGCCCTCCCGAAGCTGCTCCACGATCTGCGCCGCATTGCGCGCGGACATGTCCTGATAGGTCTTGGCCACCTGGTCGATCAGACGTTTTTCGTCCTCGGTCGCCTCGCTCCCCGACCGGTCGGCGCTCGACTCCGAAAGCAGTCGCACCTGCTCGTCCAGGACCTCCGCACGCCTGCCGAGGTCGTCCGAAAGGGCATCCAGCCCGGCCTTGGTGCTCAGAACGCCGCGCTCCCGCTCGTCAAGTCGCCTCTGCCACTCCTCGAGCTCGAGCCGGCGGCGTTCCTCCGTCGTCAGAGAATACCGGGCGGGGATGTCGAAGAGCTGCGCCAGGGAGGGGCCCACATAGGGAATTCTGGGGACCACGCTCCAGAAGAGAGGGCGGCCGTCCCAGATCCCGCTGAAGTGAAGGCCCGCCGCAGCGCCCAGGGCCAGGAGGAGAAGCAAAAACAACAGGCCCAGTTTGCTTCGTTTTCTCTTCTTTTTCTTGGGGGCCGCGGGAGAGGCGGCCGGCGCCTGTTCCGCCTGAGGCTCCCTGGGACTGTCCGCCACGCGTTCCTCGGCCATCTCTAATCTTCCTCCCTGTAGCGACGGTAGAGGGCCATGACGTTCCTGACGTAACGGGAGGCCGCCTCGGGGATCCGCCCCGCATCGACCCGGTTCGGCCCCGCGTTGTAGGCCGCCAGAGCTTTTTCGATATCTCCATTGTATTTATCGGTCAGACCGGAGAGGTATTTTACCCCGCCCTCGATATTCTGCTCCGGGTCGAAGGGATCCTCGACGCCCAGCATATCCGCCGTCCCCGGCATGAGCTGCATCAGGCCGCGGGCCCCCTTCGCGGAGACCGCCTCGGGGTTCCAGCCCGACTCCACCTGAATGACGGCACGGATGAGCTCCTCGTCGATGTTGTAGTCCTCCGCACAACGCCCAGCCAGCCTGCGGAGCCCGTCGATGGACCGTTCCGCAGGCGTCCCGGCCTTTTTAACGGCCTCGTCCAGGACATCGACGAAGCGCTGCGTCCCGGAGGCCCTTTTCTCCATCCAGGGAACGCACCGCTGCAGGATCTCGTCGATGCGCCCCAGCGCCCGGTTCATGTTCGTCATATCCGGTATCATGCCTCGGCTCCTTTTTTCGTCCGCGAATAGCGCACCATGGCCACGTCGTCCAGCTCGAGCTGTTCGGCATCCATCCGACTTTGAAAATCGGCGGCCCTGAGCCGGTCGACATAGGTCTCCATGACGCGGACGTCCCGATGGCGCTCCACCAGGCGCGCCTCCGTCCCCGCGATCCTCTGGCGGACATCCTGCAGGGAGTCCCGGCCCTCATGGATCCGGTCCTCGATCGAATCGATGAACTGCCGGCGGAACCAGAGCTCCGAGCAGGACGCCGTGTTCCCACTCCCGCCGCAGCCGCAGAAATCCTCCACGGCCCTCGACTTCTCCCCCTCCAGGGAGAAGAGCCGATCCATGACGTCCTTCTCCTCCCGGCGCTCCGCCGCCAGAAGGGCCTGCTCGGATCGCCTGTCGTCCTCCTTCAACTTCAGGATGCGGCTGAACCTTCGAATACGCTGATGCACGGCAGCAAACCTCCAGAATGAAAAACGTCTCATTCCATATTTTTCATATTCTTCTGCGGGCGGTCGAGGTTCGGAATCACGGCTGCGGGGCCAGGGCCAGCATAAGCCTGTCCGTCTCCTCGAACGAGGAGCTCTCGTCCACGCGCTGCTCCAGAAAACCGCGCACGCTGTCCAGGTGCGAGAGCGCCCAGTCCACCCGCGCGTTGGAGCCCGTCTTGTAGGCCCCGATGTTGATCAAATCCTCGGACTCCGCGTAGGTGGCCAGCAGGTCCCGGATGCGCCCTGCGGCCGCCAGGTGCTCCGGCGAGACGATGGCCGGCATGACGCGGCTGACGCTCTCCAGCACGCTGACGGCCGGATAGGAATTGCGCGACGCGATCTTGCGGGACAGGACGATGTGTCCGTCCAGGACGCCCCTCACCGTGTCCGCAACGGGCTCGTTCATGTCGTCGCCCTCGACCAGCACGGTGTAGATGCCGGTGATGCTGCCCCTCTCGCCCGCCCCGGCCCGCTCCAGCAGGCGGGGCAGCATCTCGAACACCGAGGGCGTGTAGCCCCTCGTGGCCGGGGGCTCGCCGATCGCCAGGCCGATCTCCCTCTGCGCCCGGGCGACTCGGGTCACCGAGTCCATCATCAGCAGGACGTCCCTGCCCTGATCCCGAAAGTACTCCGCCACGGCGGTCGCGGTCAGCGCCGCCTTGAGGCGGATCAAGGGAGGCTGATCCGAGGTCGCGACAATCAGGACGGAGCGCGCGAGGCCCTCCGGCCCCAGGTCCCGTTCGATAAACTCCCGCACCTCGCGCCCGCGCTCCCCCACCAGGGAGATGACGTTGACGTCCGCCGTGGTGTACCGGGCCATCATCCCCAGGAGCGTGCTCTTGCCGACCCCGGAGCCCGCGAAGATCCCGATCCTCTGCCCCGTCCCGAGGGTCAGCATCCCATCGACGACGCGCACCCCCACGGACAGGGGGCGCTCCACCATCTGACGCCTCAGAGGGTGCGGCGGTTCCGCGTACAGAGGATAAAAATCCGCGGCCGCCAGGGGCCCCCCGTCGTCCATGGGCTCCCCCAGGCCGTCCAGGATGCGCCCCAGCAGGGCCTCCCCGACCCCAACCTCCAGGGGATGGTTCGTCGAGATCACGTCGCACCCCGGTCCGACCTCGCGCAGGTCCCCCAGGGGCATCAAAAGCACCCGGTCGTCCCGGAACCCGACGACCTCCGCATCCAAGCCGTGCGAGCCGTCCCGGAAGCAGATGCGGCACAGATCCCCCACGCGGACGTCCGGTCCCTGGGACTCCGCGACCAGCCCCACGACCTGCGCGACCCTTCCGTTGATCTTGACCAGGGGGAGCTGCTCCAGCTCGGACTCCAGGATGGAGAACAGGCCCGGCTGCGTCACTTCGGGGCCCCCTCGTCCGACGCCTTGTCCGATGCGTCATTGGCCGCGGCCTTGCGGGTCCCGGCCCTCCTCTTCCGCGTCCCCGTCGTCTGCGGGGAGGGCGCCGCGTCCTTCCCGCCCTCCGTTTCCCCTTCCTTCTTCCGGTGGGCCGAGGGCCTTCTGGCCGGCTTGCCCAGCTTCTGGAAGAGTTTCTCTATCGAGGACTCGATCTGCCCGATCTGGGTGCGCCAGCGAGCGTCGTAAACCCCAAGGCCGGTCTCCACGATGCAGCTTCCGCGGTCCACGCTGGCATCCGGTTTCAGCTCCAGGTGGCGCACGCCGCGCAGCACCTCCTCGAACTCCCGATCCAGGCTGTTCTGGAGGAGGGCGATATCCTCGGGCGAGACGTAGATCACCACGCTGTTCTTGTCGCTGAGGCGCGTCAGGACGTCGGCCAGCACGGGCAGGACCGCGTCCGGCTTCAGCTCGACCTCCCGCTTCAGCATACGCCCCAGCATGTCGAACCAGAGCCGCAGCATTCGGGGCTGATTCAGTGCGGCCAGCTCGGAGAAGTCCTCCTCCAGGCGGGCCGCGATGGACTCCAGCAGGGAGACCAGCCCCCCCAGCTTCTTGAGGTACAGGGCCTCCACCTCGACCCTGGCCGTTCTGAGCCCCTCGGCATGGCCGGACTCCCGTCCCTCGGCCTCTCCATGGAGGCGCCCCTCCTCGCGCGCGCGTTCTTCCTCGCCCTGCACGCGCGACTCCAGGGCCCGCTCCCTCTCGGCATAATCCAGGCGGAGGCGCTCCGCCTCCGCCTCCAGTTCGGCCTTCTCCCGGGACAGGTCCGCATTGCGCCTCTCCGCACCATCCAGACGCCGGAGCAGATCCCCGATCTGCTCCCGAAGCTCCTCGTTCTCGTCCCGTTCCCTCGGGGTCGGAGCCTCCGGGGCAGCCTCCCCCTCATTGAAACGCTGCTCTTCCCCCTGTTCCAGGGAAAGAGCAGCCTCGGACTCCATTCCGATCTTGACGGCCTGAGGCAGCAGACGAACCGTGCGCAGGACCCTCTGGCGGACGCTAGACAACGAGCTCGTCCTCTCCGCCCGAGGCTATGACGATCTCGCCCTGTTCCTCCAGCCCCCTGACGATGTTGACGACCTTCTGCTGGGACTCCTCCACATCCTTGACGCGGACCGGGCCCATGTAGTCCATATCCTCCTGCAGCATCTCCGCCGCACGCTTGGACATGTTCTTGAAGAACTTCGTCCGAAGCTCCTCGGTCGCCCCCTTGAGGGCCAGCCCCAGCTCCTTCATGTCGACCTCGCGCAGGACGCGCTGCAGCGAGCGGTCGTCCAGCCGGATGATGTCCTCGAAGACGAAGAGGCGCTTCTTGATCTCCTCCGCCAGTTCGGGGTCGTTCTCCTCCAGGTGTTCCATGATGTTGCGCTCCGTGGTCCGGTCGGAGCTGTTCACGATGGCGACCACCGCGTCGATGCCGCCGGCCATCGTGAAGTCCTGCCCCATGACCGTGCTCAGCTTGCGCTCCAGCACCCGCTCCACCTCCCGAAGCACCTCGGGCGTAATGCGGTCCATCCGGGCGATGCGCTTGGCCACCTCGGCCTGCAGGACCGCGGGCAGGCCACTGAGGATCATCGCGGCCTGAGGCGCCTCCAGGTACGACAGGATCAGGGCGATCGTCTGAGGATGCTCGCCCTGGATGAAGCCCAGGACCTGCTGCGGGTCGGTGTGGCGCATGAAGTCGAACGGCCGGACCTGGAGGCTTGCCGTGATCCGCGCCAGAAGGTTCTGGGCCCTCTCCGGCCCCAAGGCGCGCTCCAGGACGTCGCGCGCGTAGTCCACCCCGCCCCGGGCCATGAACTCCCGGGCCATCAGGATCTCCTGCGCCTCCTTCAGAACCTCGAGCTTGAGCTCGGGCGTCACCTTGCGCAGGTTGGCCACCTCGAGCGTGATCAGCTCGATGGCGGTATCGTCCAGTTTTTTATAGACCTCGGCGGCGATGTCGTTCCCCAGGGCCACCATGAGGACCGCGATCTTCTCCCTGCTGGATATCGAACTGTTCGACTTAGCCATGAACGGGCTCCTTTTCCTGCATTTCGGCTAACTGTCGGAGGAGAGCCACTCGTTGACGAGGTTGGCCACTTCTCCGGGGTTGTTTTTGGCGTAGACCTTCAGCTGCTCCTCCAGCACCGCCAGTTCCCCCTGAAACGCCAGGAGGTCGGGGGAGGTCAGCATCTCCTGTATCGTGGGCACATGCTTGCCGCCCTCCTCCTCCAGGACGACCGCCGCCATGCGGGCCCTTCGGCGGCGGAGCCACCAGACGACGGCCCCCGCGGCCAGAAGCAGCATGATCAGGGCGATGACCGCACCCACGACGATGCGCGTCACCCGCTCCTGCCGCAGCTCCTCGGCAAGGGAATCGGCGAACGACGTGGAGAACTTCATCCCCTTGACGACCAGGCTGTCGCCCCGCGCCTCGCTGAACCCGATGGCGGAGGAGACGACCTCCCGAAGCTCTCCGAGCCGGGCCTCGTCCAGGTCCCCATCCACCAGGACCGAGGCCGTCAGACGCCGGACCCCTCCGGGCGTGACCACCTCGTCGCTCTTGCGCGTGGTGATCTCGTAGTTGGTCGTCGAGGTCCCCTTGTTGTACTCGCTGTTCACGTTCTGGGTGTTGATCGCGTAGCCGGGGATGTTGGTCGTGGTCCCGGGGTTGCTCGCCGCCGGCTGCCCCTGCCCGTTGTAGTTCTCCTCCTCCCGCTGGTTGCTCCGCGGGACCCCCTGCCCCGTCTCGGGGTTGGGCGTGTATTCGACGAGGGAACGGGAGCGCTTGTCGAAATCGAGATCGACCTTGACCCTCACGACGACCTTGCCGGGGCCGAACACCTGTTCGAGCATCAGACGCGCCTTCGACTCGAGCTCGCGCTCGCGCTGACGCTCCAGCTCCCGCTGAACCGAGGTCACGCTGCTGCGCCCATCGGGCGGGTAGATGATCATGGAATCGGCGATCATATCCGAGAGGATGCGCCCCCCCGTATCGACGACGGTGACGTCCTCCGGCTGGAGGCCGTCCACGCTGTGGGAGACCAGGTGGATAATCGACTTGACCTGATTCTGTCCCAGGGTCGTCCCCGGGCGCAGCCGAAGAAGGACCGACGCGGTCGAGGGCTTCTGCTGCTCGAGGAACAGGCGCTGCTCCGGAATGACGACGCTGACCCTGGCGGTATCGACGGCGTCCATCTGCGCGATGGTGCGCTCCAGCTCCCCCTCGATGGCCCTGACGTAGGTGATGCGCTGCTGAAATTCGCTGAGCCCCATCGAGGTGTTGTCGAAAAGCTCGAAACCCTTGCTTCCTCCCCTGGGCAGCCCCTCCTGGGCGAGGGAGAGGCGCGTCTCGTAAACCTGGCCCCTGGGCATGAGGATGGCGTTGGCCGACGGGTCCAGACGATAGGGGATCTTGTTCTCACGCAGGTAGGAGACGATCGCGGCCTGGTCCTCCACCTCCAGCCCGGCGAAGAGGAGTTCGTAGGACGTTCTCCCCCCCCAGAGGACAAGAAGAAGGATTGCGGCAACGACCAGAAACGCCGCAAGGAACAGGGAGATGCGCTGCCACAGCTTCAGCGAGACCCAGAAGAGAATAAAGGCCGCGAACCAGCGTTTGAGGCTGTCCATCATTCCTCAGAGATCAGCCGGCGATGCGCGACAAGGCCTGGTAGGCATCCACAAGCTTGTTGCGCAGCTCCATCATCAGCTTCAGGGCGACCTCCGCCCGGGACGAGGCCATGACGACCTCGGAGATATCCTCGACGTCCCCCGTCGCGAGCCTGCGCATCCTGTCGTCGGCCTCGAGCTGAAGGGCATTGACCTCCTTCATGGATGCGGAGAGCAGCTCATCGAAGGACAAACCGGCGGCAGCCGATCGTTCGGGTTCCCGTCCGTCTTCGATGCGCAGCGTGCCCGCCGCCGCGGCATCCTCCGCTTTCCGAATCGCCAATCGACTCATGTCCAGCATCAAGCGGTCCAAAATAAAGCCCCTCCCAGTCAGGAATCTGGCCCCGCTCCCGCACAAACGCCCCGCGCGGGAACACGTCTCGAGGAACATCAAATGTTTTTACGCCACAACTTGTCTTATGTCTTTTGAACCTGCGCGGAAGCCCGCGCCCGATTCGGGGACCCCCGCAGCACTGACCAACACAACTCGCATACGCTCGTTAGTCGCCTGCTTCTCGCCGGTCGCCTGCTCAAATCCCCCAAGCCGCTGAAAACGGCGGCGGCCCCGGCAGGCTCCTCCTCGAAACAGGCAGGCTGGGGTACCAAAGGGAGGCATTATGGATTAAATTCTAGTGTTTCTATAAGTATAACGTATTTTTACTGAAAACCCTCATAAGGATATCATGAAAATGAGCTCCGCGGGGATATCCGATCATGAAAAATGTTATGATTGTCGCCGTCGTACCCTGCCCGGCAAAGGGTACCGCCGCGGAGAAGCGGATAGCATCACGGACGGAGGCACAAGATGAACGATCCCCGCTTGCAAGACGAATCCCCCGATCTCGACGGCCCCGCGGCCCCGCGGTCATGACGCTGGGCCCCGAGTTCGTCCGCGGGCTTCGGGCCGCCCTGTCCGGCCGGCTGCCCTGGCGCATCCACAAGGCCGAGGGCGGGGACTCCTGGGTCGCCCTGAAACTGGGCCATGACGACCTGTGGCTCCTGTTCTCGTGGGGCTCCGGGACCGGAGGCTGCTGCCTGGCCGACGGCGGCTCGGTCTCGGCGCTGCGGAAGGGCGCACCGGCCAGGACGCCCCTCGTCGAGGCGCTTCGGAGCCGCTTCGTCAAGGGGGACCTCACCGCCGCCCGGCAGATCAACCACGACCGCATCCTGGAGTTCGAGGTCCGCCGCCGCGTGGCGGCCGGGGCCGAGGTACGCTACTTCCTGGTCCTCGAGGCCACGGAACCCCTGGGGAACCTCATCCTCCTCGACGCGGACCGCCGTATCGAGGAGCTGGCGCGTCACGAGGCCCCGGACCGGAACCCCTACCGGACGCTCCTCCCCGGCCTGTCTCTTATACACATCTGACGCTGCCGACGACTAGTCGAGTG
>NZ_CAUUGJ010000006.1:0-39796 GCF_963544685.1 uncultured Fretibacterium sp.
AGTAGTTTACCAGCCCTGGTATCACTTCCACGTTACTTATTCTACGAGGAGGTTGGTTCAAATATGGTCGATCAAAATACGGATGAGAACAGGGAAGCGCAGGGTGAGCTCGATTTCAAGAGCCCCATCTCGGAGACATCGCTCCTGACGCTGTACTTCAAGGCACAGGAGACGAAGCGCCCCGACCGTATCATCGAGGACCCCAAGGCGATCGAGATCCTGGAGAAGCTCGGCGTGGACATGTCCCGCTTCCGGAACAAGAGGATGTCGCAGGTGGGGACGGTCATCCGTGTGCGCCGCTTCGACCGCCAGACGCGGCGCATCCTTGCGGAATGGGACAGGCCCGTGGTCGTGCATCTGGCCTGCGGGCTGGACGACCGTTTCCTGCGGACGGACTCGGGCAAGGGCGTCCAGGTGGACCTGGACCTGCCGGACGTCATGGCCGTGAGGGAGCGTTTCCTTCCGGGCTCGGAGCGCAACCCGCAGATCGGCGCCTCGATGTTCGAGACGGCGTGGATGGACGAACTGCTGGAGCGCTATCCGGGACACCGCTTCGCCTTCATCATGGAGGGGGTGCTGATGTACCTGCAGGAGCCGGACATCCAGGGGCTGTTCCGGAACCTGGCCCAGCGCTTCCCCGGCGGCGAGCTGCATTTCGACGCGGTCTCGCCCTGGATGGCCCGAAACTCCAAGATGCACGACTCGATTCGGGAGTACGGGGACGACGTGCGGTTCCACTGGGGGCTCGGTGGCCTCAGGGACATCGAGAGCTGGGACCCCGCGCTGAAGTTTGGGGAGGCGGAGTACTATTTGAACCAGGAGCTGCGCCGCTGGGGCTGGGCCGTCCTGTTCAACCTCATCCCCCCGCTGGCCAGGGGCGCGAAGATGCTGCTCTACAAGATTCGGAAGGAACGGCCCTCCGAATAGAAGCGGGCCTCCAACATGATGCATCGGGTGCATTTTGGGAGAGGCCTTCAAGATAAGACAAGGGGGCCGGATATCGCCCCCCGTTCTCAAGCTGTATTCGATCCGTTTCGATTATCGTTTTTTTCATCCTCGAGGCCAGGGAAGGAGCCCCAGCAGGGGCAGGAGGACGTAGCCCGCGCTGCATCCACCACCACATATCTTTCCTCTTGACATTATAAAGATAACCTGTACAATGTTTGCTATGGCAAACAGGCAGCGAGTAGCCGAAAGTCCCGGGGGTCCTCTCCTGGAAATACCGATCCCGAAGGGCAAGAGTAGGTACACCCCCTCGTTCTTGTTTGGTTGTTTGGAACCCCCCTCAAAAAGAAGGAGGTCGGCGTGATAGGACGTCGGCCTTTTTCTTTTTCCCTTTTTCCCCATGATCTTACCTTATATCCTTACCTTTATAATATGCGGCAGCCGCCGCAGGGGCTGAGGCTCCTATGGTGTTAAAATATTTTGAACATGTCATGCCATTCCCAAATTACTCTCGGGGAGGCATTGAAATTGAAGGATAGGCGTTGAAGGACGCACGCGTCCAGAACACGACAGGGAGGTATGAACGGAGCATGAGGAGTATGGCAGGGAAGTTCGGCAGGAGGTTCGCGAGGAGGTTCGTCCTTGTGCTGGCGGGGCTGGCGGTCCTGACGCTGGCGGGGCCGGCCGCGGGGCTGAGCGATGCGGAGTATCGCGAGATGATGAAGGACCCGGACTTCGCCAAGGCCGACAGAGCTCTGAACGAAGAATGGTCCAGGCTCCTGAAGGAGGGGGGCCTCTCGGAGGCGGGGATAAAGGCCCTGAAGGCGGACCAGGCGGAGTGGGTAAGGAAGGGGCGTGACGCGGCGGCCAAGCGCTACATGATGGAGGACGGCTACACGGCCCTCGAGGCCTATACCTCGGTGACCGCGATGCGCGTGGACGCGCTGCCGCACATCGTGGAGCCGATCTTCCTCAAGGATCGCTCCGACGGCCCCCAAGGCTATTACGTCCGGAGCGAGGACGGGCGGGAGACGGGCCGGCTCTCCGTCCGCTGGATAGACAAGGAGGCCGGAGAGATCAGCGTCGGCGTGGAGGCCATTCTGGACCCGGATTCGGACAAGTTCGAAATCCGCACCTTGTTCGGCGAGGGCACGGTGCGGAAAGGAGTGCTCGAGGTCGACGGAGACTACGACGGGCAGGGCAGCGCAACCCTCACCTTTCAGGGCGACAGGGTGCAGGTGGTGGCGTCCCCGGACCTCGCCCCGGACACCACGAACATGGGTTTGACGCTCGATGGGACCTACGTCCGTCAGAGGCTGCCGAATCCGTAGCGCGACGGCGAGTGGGTCCTCGAACCGCATCCACACCCTCGAGGTCGGAGACGCCTCCGCCGCTCCGTCCTTCAAGACGATGACGCCCCACTCCCCGGGGTCTTCCGAACTCGATTTTTGGCCCTCCCATCCATTTCGCCTTATCCCCCTCTGGCAAAAAGCAACCTAACGTCTGCAATACACAGCATTTACGATGTTTTTATAAATCCTATCTTTCCTATTGACATTATGAAGATGACCTGTATAATGTTTGTTGTGACCAACAAATAGCGAATGCCGAAAGCCCCGGGGGTCCTCTCCTGGAAATACCGATCCCAAGGGGCAAAAGTAGGCACACCCCCTCGTTCTTGTTCGGTCGTTTGGAACCCCCCTCAAAAAGAAGAAGGTCGGCGTGACACGGCGCCGGCCTTCTTCTTTTTTTGTTTCCCCACGACCCTTCCTCTCATGATGCCGCCCGGCGGCAGGGGCTGAGCGGCGGTGCTAAAATGAGCTTGAACAGGTAATGCCATTCCCGAAAATCCCTGAGGCAAGACGGGCGAAAGACAGCGCGCATGGTTTGGAATCGGAATACGGAAGGAATTTCGCGCGGTCCTCGGTTCCGCCGTTCGGTCGGGGGATGGGTTCCGGGCGGAAAAGACGAAAAACAGGAGGTTGTTCCGGGATGAAGAATCGTTTCAGGAGACGGCTGGGTATCTTGGGGCTGGTTTTGCTTGCGTTGGCGGCGGCCTTCGCCCTGCCTGCGGCGGCGGGGACGAGGGATGGGGACGGGCTCCACGAGAAGGCCTTTCTCGCGGAGTACGCCGGGTTCGAGGACGCGTCCCCGAGCCTTGCGCTGGTCGAGGAACGCCTGGCGCAGATGGCCCGGGACCTCGGTTCCGCGGGGGAGAAGCGTTCCACACGGAACCTGACCCTGCTGGACCTCGCCCTGAGGGCCTCCGGCATGGCGGAGACCGTTTACCCGATCGCGCCGCAGGAGCTCGAGAGGCTGTCCGGCCGTCTGGGTAAGCGTCTGGACGAGGCGGACGCGCGCAACCTCGCCGCGGCGAAGAGCATCGGCCTGATCGAGAGCGAGAAGGCCTGGGCCGCCGAAGCGACCGTCCCCGTCCGGGAGGCGGTCCGGCTGCTCTATCGCGTCATCGGGATCTCGAACGGAGGCGACCGCGCCCTGGGGCGCTCGGACGACCCCGAGATCTACGGCAGGCTCCAGTCGGCCTGGGATTCCTTCCGCCTCTTCGACGGGAGCAGGCTCTTCAACCTCGGGGTCAGGGCCATAGCCGACGGGGCCTCGACCGGCTACAACATCAAGTCGGACGCCTTCGACGCCCGTTTCGTGTCCCTCTACACCCTGCAGTACGGACATAGCGACATCCGCCACGCCAAGCAGCTGATGGCCCTTTTGAACGAGAAGGGGCTCGTCGCGAGGGTGGCGCTCGAGCCCAAGACGTCGTCCTACCGCTATCTGCTGGAGTGGGGCCCCGTCCCGGAGCCCTCGCGCCACTACAGGGTCGACAAGGTCCGCGAGGACCTCTATCTCGCCAGCGCGCTGGAGTACGACCTGAAGCTGGAGTTCCGGAGCCTGAAGGACAAGGACGCCTTCGACTCCCTCGTCCAGGCCCACGCCAAGAAGAACGACGCGAACCCCGAGGGAAAGGGCCTGCTTTACGGCTCCTGGTGGCAGCCGCTCTACAGCTCCCTGACGCTCATGGGGCCGGGGTACGAGGAGGTGGCGGAGAACGTGGTCCGCTCGGAGGCGAGCGTCGGATACCGCATGCACTCGTTCGTCCTCAAGGGCGGGGAACGGCGCTTCCGCACCGCGTTCCTCGCGCTGGACCCCGCGCTGAAGATCGAGACGCGCCCCCTCTGGTGCAACGAGGCGTTCTATCGTTACCTGAAGGGCGAGCACCAATAGCGCTCGCGAACCGGCGTTTCCCCGGAATACGGGGGCGTCAGCGGCGAGGGCGCGGTGAAGGAGAAATAAGGAAGCGATAAAGGAGGCGATGTCATGCCCTGGGTGTGGGCGGCCCTGATGCCGCATCCCCCGATCCTCGTCCCCGAGGTGGGGCGGGGGCGCGAGAACGAGGCTCGAGAGACCCTGAAGGGGCTGGAGCTCCTGGCGGAGTCCCTGAGGGACCGGAGGCCCGACGCGCTGCTGGTCCTGTCCCCCCACCAGCCCTATGCGCCCGGGGCGCTCTTCCTCAACTCCGCCGGGCGCGCGGCGGGGACGCTGGCTCCCTTCGGCGCTCCGTCCGTGACGATCGGGATCGCCTGCCCCGGGGAGCTTCGCAGGGCGGCCGCGGACCGCCTGTCCGCGTTGGGGGCCCGGATTCGGGAGGGAAGCCGCCCCGACCTGACGAGCGATCAGGGGACCCTCGTGCCCCTGTATTTCCTGCGCCAGGCCTGGGGGCGGGACGGAGAGAATCCGTCGGAGAATCTGCCGCCGACCCTCCTGGCCTCGCCCATAGGGCTGACGCCGGACGAGGCTCTTTCCCTGGGGGAGAGGCTGGCGCTCCTCGACGACGGCCTGCGCTGGGGGCTGGTGGCCAGCGGCGACCTGTCGCATCGCCTGACGCCGGACGCCCCGGCGGGCTACAGCCCCGAGGGGCGCGTATTCGACGCCGCGGTCCTCGAGGCCCTGACGTCCGCCGACGCCGGCCCCCTGCTCTCGCTGTCCCAGGAGACGCTGGAGGCGGCGGGGGAGTGCGGCCTGCGCTCCATCATGACGATGCTGGGGCTCACAGGCGCAGTCCGCGGGGCGATCCGGGTGTTCTCCTACGAGGGCCCGTTCGGGGTGGGATACTGCAGCGCCCTCTGGGAGCCGTCCGACGCAGGTGCGTCTCATGGAGGAGCATCCGATGGAGGTGCGGCCCATGGGGAGGCGCCCGGCGGGGAGGCGTCGCAGGACCATCCCTGCGCGCGTCTGGCGCGCGAGACGGTGACGCGCCTGCTGGAGGGACGCCCTCTGCCGGCCTCGGGAACGGAGGCGGCGCCCTCGGAGCTCTGGGCGGAACGCCGCGCCTGCTTCGTCTCCATCAAGACGCGGTCCGGGGCCCTGAGGGGCTGCATCGGCACCCTGGCCCCTTCGCAGCGCAGCCTGGACCGCGAGATCATCGCCAACGCCGTGTCAGCCGCGACCCGCGACCCCCGTTTTCCGCCCATGACGCGCGAGGAGCTCCCGGGCGTCCTCTTCTCGGTGGACGTGCTCTCCGACCCCGAGCCGGTGACGGACCTCGCCGATCTGGACCCCGGGGAGTGGGGCGTCATCGTCTCGAAGGACGGGCGGCGCGGCGTCCTCCTTCCCGACCTCGAGGGCGTGGACACGGTCGAGGAGCAGCTTGCCATCGCGGCGAGAAAGGCGGGCATCGCCGACCTTCGGGGCATCTCCGTCGAACGGTTCCGGGTGGACCGCTTCAAGGAGCGAACTGCCTGACCCCGCGCCCGGCATTCCCGGCGGATCGGGTCCGGAGCCCGGGGAAGTCGGCAGGGAGTGTGTTATGATTCTCGGGCGAGTCCAGGCCCAAAATGCGGGTAAAAATGCGGGATGGAGATGATGGGAATCGATGAAGCTGGCGACGATCGGAACGGGATACGTGGGGCTGGTCACGGGGACCTGCCTGGCCAAGTTCGGCAACACCGTGGTCTGCGCGGACACGGACCTGGAGCGGGTGGAGACCCTGCGCCGGGGCGAGGTGCCCTTCTACGAGCCCGGCCTTGCGGAGATGATGGTCCGCAACATGGAAGAGGGGCGGCTCTCCTTCACCGCGGACGTCGGGGAGGCCCTGAAGGGCGCGGACGTCTGCTTCATCACGGTGGGCACCCCCTCGGCGCCCGACGGCAGCGCGGACCTGTCCTACGTCGAGAGCGCCGCCCGGAGCGTGGGCCGTGGGATGTCCGGCAGCCTGCTGACGATCGTCAAGTCCACCGTCCCCGTAGGGACGAACGCCAGGGTCCGGGACTGGATAGCCTCCGAGCTTGAGGGCCGTTCGGCCGGCTTCGGCCTGTCGATGGCCTCCAACCCGGAGTTCCTGCGTGAGGGGGCCGCCCTACGCGACTTCCTGGAGCCGGACCGGGTCGTGCTGGGCACGGACTCCCCCGAGGCCCGGGAGATCCTGACCTCGCTCTACTCCTTCCTCGAGCCGTCGCGGCTCCTCTTCATGGACATCGCGTCGGCGGAGATGGCAAAGTACGCGGCCAACGCGATGCTGGCGACGCGCATCTCCTTCATGAACGAGATGGCGAACATCTGCGACCGCGTCGGGGCCGATGTGGAGAGCGTGCGCCGGGCGATGGGCATGGACAGCAGGATCGGCTCGAAGTTCCTCCACGCGGGGTGCGGCTACGGCGGCTCCTGCTTCCCCAAGGACGTCCGCGCGCTGCGCGACTTCGCCCGGTCGGCGGGCTACGAGCCCCGGCTTCTCACGGCGGTGGACGAGGTGAACGAGCGCCAGAAGGGAGTACTCTTCGAGAAGATCTCCGAGCGGCTGGGCGAGCTGTCGGGCCGGACTGTCGCCGTGTGGGGGCTGGCCTTCAAGCCCAAGACCTCCGACACGCGCGAGGCCCCGGCTCAGGTCCTGATCCGCAGCCTGCTGGACGCCGGGGCCCGGGTTCAGGCCCACGACCCCCGGGCCGTCGGGGAGACCCGGGAGGCGCTGGGCGACCGCCGGGGGCTGGTGTACGTCCACGAACCCTACGACGCCGTGAACGGCGCGGACGCCCTCGCCGTGGTGACGGAGTGGGACATCTACCGCCAGCCGGACTTCGATCGGATCAGGAGGCTGCTCCGGCAGCCGATCGTCGTGGACGGCCGAAACCTGTACTCCTGCTCCGACATGCGCCGCAGGGGGTTCGACTACCTCTCCATCGGCCGCCCGACGGCCTGGGGCTGCTCCGGGTCCCCCTCGGCCTGAGCGCGTCCTCGGCCGAAGGGGAGGCCCGCTTGCCAGAAGGGGCTTTTTGGGCTATAATTCCACCATCGGAAATGCGGATATAGCTCAGTTGGTAGAGCATCAGCTTCCCAAGCTGAGGGTCGCGGGTTCGAATCCCGTTGTCCGCTCCAGCAGATAATCCGGCACGGTCCGGTTATGTTGAAACCCCGCTTTTAAGCGGGGTTTTTTCTTTTTGATCTTTTTGACGGTCCGGCGCCGTTTTGTTGATGCGGATTCTCCCGAGCGTCCTCGGGCAGGAAGGCCCCCAGGCAGGCTGTCCCGGACTTCGCCCGGGCGTCCGAAACGCCGCGACCGTCCGCACGGCGGCGCGGAGCCCTGCGCGCTACAGCTTCGGCAGTCCCTGACGGACGTAGGTCCCCTCGATCGTCACCCCCATGCCCATGGAGCCCGACGCGAAGTCCGAGGTCGTCGCCACCTGCACCCTGTCGCCCTTGAAGGTGAAGGTCGCGCTGCCCTCCCCTTCCTCGTCCGGGGCCTTCAGCACCCCTTTCTGCACCGCGCCCCCGCCGGACCAGAGACCGCTTCGGACGTTGTCCGGCCGCAGGACCAGGATGGCCTCCGCATCGACGCTGACCTCCCCGGCCTTCTTGTCGGTCCAGCGGACGGAGAGCCAGCCCGTCTCCCGCCCGTTCTCGCGCCGGACGTAATAGCCCTGGGGGCCGTCGGGGCGATCCTGAAGGAAGATCCGTCCCGCGATCCCCGGCAGTTCGTCCGCGCGAAGCCGGGTCGCCGCCGTGTAGGCCTCGAGGGCCGTGGAGCCGCCCTCCATGAGGATTTTGGCCTGCGTATCGCGACCCTTCCTCACCCACTGCGCCTGGTCCGCCTTCAGAACCCTTATCCCCGCCTTCGAGAGGCCCCCTTCCTTCAGGAGCCCGGACCAGACTTCGTTCAGCCGTTTGTCGGACTTGGCGAAATCCGGGTCCTCCACCATCTCGCGATACTCCGCATCACTCAGCCCCGCGGCCGGCCCCGCCAGAGCGCCGAGACAGAGCGCCGAACAGACGGCAAACGCTGCAAACAAGCCCAAAAGACGTGAAGATCGCACCATGTTCGTCATTCCTCCTCCAAGGTCCAATCGTTCGGAAGGGCAGCCGCCGCACCATCCGCGTCGGGACTGCCAGTCCACCAGCGCGAGGACGAACCTCCCCGCGCGCCTCCCCCACCATACGCACAGACTACGGCACGACCTCGAACAGCTCCGGTTCATTCAGGGCGAGCCGCGCGAACTCGAGCTGGAGCCTCCGGCGCTCCGGCTCCTCGCCGAACGCCCCCGGGTCGCCGGCCCTGCGCTCGCAGAGCGCAAAATACTCGTGCGGGACGTACCGCTCCTTCAGGACGAAGGTCATCGGCTCACGACCGGGCAGCACGAACCGGAAGGCGAAGGCCCCGCTTCCCATCGGGGCCCTCGGGGCGCCGAGCCCCTCGGCCCAGCCGAAGTCGAAGGACGCCCGCCCCTCGCCGAACCCACGGAACAGGTACTCCAGGCCATCCAGGATCCCCGAACCGCGGGCTCCGGCCGTCACCTCGACCGAGCGGCGCTCGAACGCCTCGACGCCCGCGCGCCTTCCGAGCTGGCGCACCAGCGACCAGACCAGGCACAGGCCGCACAGGGCCGAGTTCCCGTGATAGCGGCGGAGGCTCTCCACCGTCACATCATACCCCTCGTGATCGATCAGGCCGAGGGACCCCGCCTCCTCCAGCGGAGGCGGCTCGTTCCCCTCCGGAAGGGGCTCGGCCGCCCTGGCCTCGTGAACGATGAAGAGCTCCGAGGGATCGAGGGACCGTATCGCCGAGGCGATCGCACGGCGCAGCTCCAGGGCGCGCGCCTCCGCGGCCTCCGGGTCCCCGCGGCCGTGGTGCAGGTCCTCGGTGGCGGCGTAGAACTCCTCGGGGACCAGCCCTGGCCGAAGCGAGAACCCGGCGCATCCCCCATCCTGCAGGAACCGGAAGAAGAAATACCCCTCCACGGGGGCGGGCACGGTCCCCACGGGGACCGGCAGGCTCAGGTCCAGCCGGTAGCGGTCCCGCGATACGCTCCTCAAGACCATCTCCGCCGCGTCCCTGAAGCCGCCGCCCGGAAAGGGGGTCTCGATCGCGCAGCGCTCGCGGACGAAGCTCCCGCCCCGCGGAAAGAGCAGCTCACGGGCCAGGGTCAGGGCCTTGAACCCCAGGACGGCGCCGGCGGGATACCGCCCCCCGTGGAAGGCGGCGACATCCCCGTACCCCGCAGACAGCCGGACGGAATCCGCCTCGAAGGGGATGGAGCGCCCCTCGGCGGCCGAGCTCCCGGCCATCAGCGAACCAGCAGCGAGGCCGGGTCCACGGACCGGGTGGCCAGCCCCTCGTCCACGAGGAAGCGCATGGTCCTCTCCAGCTCGGCGAGGTCCTCCGAGCGCACCGTGGGATCGAAATCGTAGAGCTTCTCCATCTCCAGCACCTGCTCCGTCGAGAGCCCCGTCTCCTCGCCCACGATCTTCACGGTCTCCTCCGGGTGCTCCTTAGCATAGGCCAAGGCCCTTCGGTGGACGTCGATCATCCGCCTCGCCAGGTCGTCCCGCTCCTTCAACGCCGCGCCGCTCACCCCGATAACGATGGTGCCCTCAACCAGTCCCTCGCCGTTGAAGAGCACCCGCGCACCGCCCTCCAGGGCCTTCAGGGCCAGGGGCCCCGCGGCCAGCGCCCCGTCGATGGAGCCGCTCATCAGGGCCGCGACGGCGGCGGGGATCCCCATCTCGATGTGCTCCACCTGAGAGGCCTCCATCCCCTCCCGCTTCAGGCCCGCCAGGAGCAGCTGGTGCAGCACCGTCCCCTTGGGTCCGGCGACCTTTTTGCCCTTGAGGTCGGCTACGGTGCGGATCGCGGGGTCCTTGACCACCAGACAGAAGCTCCTGGGGGAGCGGGAGTAGATCCCCGCGATGCGGACGTCCAGCCCCTGCGCGGCGGCAATCAGCAGGGACGTCCCGCCGATGCAGTTGGCGACCTGGACCGACCCCGCGGCCATGGCCTGGGACTGCTGCGCACCGGACGTGATCTCCGGGTGGGAGACCGCGTAGCCCAGGGGGCCGAACTCCGCCTCAAGCAGCCCCAGGCGTTTCTCCAGGATGGAGGGGATGTTGAGCGGCGACTTCACGTAGGTGATCGCCAGCGGCTTCTCCTCCGCCCCGGCTCCGGCCGCGAGCAGACACAGGGATATGATAACACCGAGCCCAAGAGCAAGAACCTTTTTCATGATCGTCCTCCTTCATATCGGGGCCGAGAGGCCCCCTAAAAGAACTGCGGCGCGACGCCGGACCGGGCTTCGCCCAACTCTATGGCGGCCAGGATCCGCTCGCGCAGGTCCGCCCGCGCCCCCGCGGGGAGCTCCCCATCGACGCCGAACGTCCCCGCGAAGCATCCCTCCCTCAGCACCACGACGCGCTCCGCAAGCGTCAGAGCCTCGTCGATGTCGTGGGTCACGAACACGATCGTCCGTCCCCCCTCCCGCCACAGGCGCAGCAGGTCGGACTGGAGCGTCCTGCGCGTGAACCAGTCCAGAGCTCCGAAGGGCTCGTCCATCAGGATCAGCCTGGGCCGGCAGAAGAGCGTCCGCCCCAGCGCGACCCTTTGGGCCATGCCCCCGGAGAGCTCGTGGGGCAGGCAGCGGGCGAAATCCGCCAGCCCCAGGGTGCGCAGGATCTCGTCCGCGTCCCCGAAGTCCCCGGCCGGACCGCCGGACCGGGCGGCAAAGCGGACGTTCTCGGCGACCGAGAGCCAGGGCATGAGGCGCGGCTCCTGAAAGACGTACCCCACCTGCCGCCTTGGGACGGAACGGACGATCCGGCCCCCGGACTCCCGCTCCAGCCCGGCGATCAGGCGCAGAAGCGTGGTCTTTCCGCAGCCGCTCCGGCCCACCAGCGCGGTGAAGGAGCCCTCCGAGAACTCCAGGCTGACCCCGCGCAGGGCCTCCACCGCTCCGCCCCGGCCGCGATAGACCTTCGAGACCTCCTCGACGCGCACCACCTCAGGCTCCTCCCTCCGGGACGCTCCAGGGGAACAGCCTCTCGGACAGAGCTCCGAGGGCCCGGTCCGAGAGGGCCCCGACGCACCCCAGGACGATGACGCCGCAGAGGATGGTGTCCGACCGGGAGAGGGTCTCGGCCTCGCGGATCATGTAGCCGACGCCCGAGGAGGCGGCCACGATCTCCGCGCCGATCAGCGACCTCCAGCTGTAGGAGAGCGCCAGGCGCACGCCGACGAGGAAATAGGGGAAGAACGCGGGAAACGCGACGTGACGGAAAAGGGCGAGAGGCGTGAACGAGAGCACGCGCCCCACCTCCAGAAGGCGGCGGTCGACCTGGCGGATGCCGCTCTCCACGTTCAGGAGCACGGGGAAGAAGCTGGCCATGACGACGACGGCGATCCGGGACGCCTCGCCGATCCCGAAGCCCAGGATCAGGAGCGGCACGACGGCCAGGGGCGGGATCTGCCGCAGGAAGTTCAGCAGCGGGCGGACGAGGGCGGAGAAAAGGGGCAGCAGCGCAAGCGCAATCCCCGTGGGAAAGGCGATGAGTACGGCGATCCCGAAGCCGCAGAGCACCCGAAACAGGCTGGCCCCCAGGTGGCGGAACAGGACCCCGTTCTCCAGCAGCTGCACCATGCGCGACGCGACCACGGCGGGCGAGGGAAACAGAAAATGGTTCCACCCGGGCGCCGAGCTCGCCGCGTACCAGAGACCGATGATTCCGATGAAGCCCAGAACGGGCAGGATGCGTTTACAGGGACGGTGTTCGTTCATGATTCCGAGTCGTTTCTCCAGCCGGGGGCCGCCGGCCTCCCATCCCCCGCGCGACGGATCTCCCGCAGCGGTGGGGCGGCAGCGTATTCGTTTAACAAGACAAACATACTACCATGGAGAGACCCTCTGTCAAGGGAGCGGAGGCGCGGCGTCAACAGCCAGAGAAAAAGTCGCCCCCAGGTGGACGGAGAAAATGTCTTCTCCGAAAAACAATGGGGCTTACTGCCAACGGAGAGGACCGTCACGAAAAAGGCGTTTCGTAAGTCGCCCTTCAGCCCCTCCCGACGCGATGACACGCCACGAAGTGGCCCGGCGACACCTCCTCGAGCTCGGGCCGGAACTGACGGCACCGTTCCTCGGCCAGCGGGCAGCGCGGGGCGAAACGGCAGCCGCACTGAAAATCGACGGGGCTGCCCACCTCGCCGCTCAGGCGCACCCTCCGCGCGCTCATGGGGTTGTCCGGATCGACGTCCGGGATGGACGAGAGCAGCGCCCGGGTGTACGGGTGAAGCGGCTCCCCGTAGAGTTGGGCCGTCCCGGCCAGCTCCACGAGGGCGCCCAGGTACAGGACTCCGACGCGGTCGGAGATGTGGCGCACCACGGCCAGGTCGTGCGCGATGAAGAGCGACGTCAGCCCGAGGTCCCGCCGCAGGTCTACGAGGAGGTTGACGATCTGGGCCTGGATGGAGACGTCCAGCGCCGAGATCGGCTCGTCGCAAACCAGCAGCTCTGGCTCCACGGCCAGGGCCCGGGCGATGCCGATGCGCTGGCACTGCCCGCCGGAGAACTCGTGGGGGTAGCGGGAGCGGAACTCCGGCCTCAGACCCATCCGCTCGAGAAGGCGGCAGACCCGCTCCTCGCGTTCCCGCTTGTCCCGGCACAGGCGGTGAGCGTCCAGCCCCTCGGCCACGATGTCCCCGACGGTCATCCGGGGGTTCAGGGAGGCGTAGGGGTTCTGCAGCACGATCTGCGCCCGCTTCTTGAGGCGCAGCCGCTCGGCTCCCCTGGCGGCGTGCACGTCGAGCCCGTCGAAGAGCACCCGTCCGGACGTCGCGGGCTGAAGCCCCAGGATGGTCCGGCCCAGGGTGCTCTTGCCGCACCCGGACTCCCCGACGATCCCCAGGGTCTCCCCCCGGGCGACCTCGAAGCTGACGTCGTCCACCGCCCTCAGGATGCGGCCTCCGCGGAGCCGGAAGTACCGGCAGAGGCGCTCCACGCGCAGCAGAGGGGAGGACGCGGAACTTGCGGAACCCGTCTGCGTCATGCCGTCGCCTCCTTCCGCCCGGCCTTCGGGCACCGTATTCCCTCCGGCACGGCGACGTGCGGCGCCAGGGGATGGCGGAGCCAGCACCGCACCCGGTGCCCCTCCCCCTCCGGGTTCCGCTCGGGGTCGGACTCCGGCGACGGAAGCAGAAGCTCGGGCGGCGCGGCGCGAGTGCAGATCTCCATGCAGTAGTCGCAGCGCGGCGCGAAGGGGCAGGCGGGACGGGCCCCGGGGTCCTCGATCAGGTCGGGCGGCGTCCCGGATAGGGAGTAGAGCATCGGGCGGCCCGAGCCCCCCGGACACGGTACGGAACGCAGCAGCGCCCAGGTGTAGGGGTGGGCGGGCCTGAGGAGCAGCTCCCGCTTCGGGGCGCTCTCCAGGATCTCGCCCGCGTACATCACCTGGATGCGGTCCCCCACCTCCGACGCGACGCCCAGGTCGTGCGTGACCAGCAGGACCGAGAGGTCGAAGCGCCGCTGGAGCTCCCGGATCAGGTCCAGGATGTCGGCCTGGGTGGTGACGTCGAGGGCCGTCGTGGGCTCGTCCGCGATCAGGACACGGGGCGTCCCGACCAGGGCCGAGGCGATCATGACGCGCTGGCGCATCCCGCCCGAGAGCTCGTGCGGGTACTGCCTCATGCGCGTCTCCGGGCTCGATATCCCCACGGCGTGCAGCATCTCGAGCACCCGGAGCCGCCTCTCGGGGCCCCGCAGCCTCGTGTGGAGCAGCAGGGTCTCCTCCACCTGCTCCCCGATCGTCAGGGTAGGGTCCAGCGAGGTCGAGGGATCCTGGAAGACCATCGCCAGGCTCCGGCCCCGGACGCGCTGCATCTCCCGCTCCGTCAGCCTCAGGAGGTCCCGCCCCCGGTAAAGGATGCGGGAGCTCCCCGGGACCTCGGCCGCCTCGTCCGGCAGAAGGCGCATCAGGGCCCGCGCCGTCATGGACTTTCCGCAGCCCGACTCCCCGACCGTCACGAGCGTCTCGCCGGAGCCGAGGGTAAAGGAGACGTCCCGAACGACGTGAAGGCGGCCGTCGCGGGTGTTCAGGTGCACGTTCAGGTTCCGGACCTCGAGGATCTTTCCGTTCCCGGTCCCCCCACCCGCGATCTTCTCGTGCGCAATCCCTTTGTCCGCGCCGTTCACGGTTCAGTCCCTCACGCGGGGGTCCAGCGCGTCGCGGAGCCCGTCGCCCAGCATCTGGAAGGAAAGCATGGTCAGGCTGATGAAGAGCGTGGGAAAGAAGAGCTGCCAGGGATAAAAGAGCATCTGCTGCTGCGCGCCCGAGGCCAGCGCGCCCCAGCTGGTCATGGGCGGCTGGATGCCCAGCCCGATGTAGGACAGGAAGGCCTCCCCGAAGATGAAGAGAGGGATGTCGAAGGTGACCGCGACGATCATGACGCCCATGATGTTGGGGATCAGGTGCTTCCAGAGGATCCGCCACGGCGAGGTCCCCAGGGCCCGGGCCGCCAGGACGAACTCCTGCTCCTTGATCTGCAGGATCTGCCCCCGGACCAGATAGGCCATGTTGCACCAGCCCGTCAGGGTCATCGCGACCAGCAGGCTCGCCATCCCGCGGCCCAGGATCAGGGAGACCAGCACCGCCAGGACCAGGTAGGGGATGCTCGACAGGACGTCCGCCAAGCGCATCATCGCGTTGTCGACGGCGCCGCCGAGCCCCGCGGCCACCCCGCCGTAGAAGAGCCCCGCCAGGATGTCGATCAGCGCGCCGGCGAGCGCGATGATCAGCGAGACCCGCCCCCCCACGGCGACGCGGGTGAAGAGGTCGCGCCCCATCTTGTCCGTCCCGAACCAGTGGGCCGCGGAGGGCCCCAGGTTCTTCTCGGTCATGCTCAGGGCCTCGTGCCCGTAGGGCGTCAGCTCCGGCCCCACGACGCAGAGCGCCGTGACGAGCGCCAAAAGCGCCGCGGACAGGAGGGCCGCCCGGTTGCGCCTCAGACGGCGCCAGGCGTCCTGCCAGTAGCTCACGGACGGCCTGAGGAGGAAGGAGGCCTCGTCGGGCCGCTCGACGAAGCGAAAGTCCTCCGGACGGAGCTCCGCGTCCGCCGGGGCCGTCCCCTCCATCCGTACCGAGTTCCCGATCCGTGCCGGGTCCCCCATTCCATCGGAGCCGGCGGCGCGCATCCCCATCATAGGGTTCCGCCGCCGTCCCGCGCGAAGCGGATTCGGGGGTCCAGAAAGCCGTAGAGGACGTCCACGGCCAGCATCGACAGGATGTAGAGGGCCGACAAAAAGACCGTCTGCCCCATGATCAGGGTATAGTCCCGGTCCCCGACCGACGAGACGAAGTAGAACCCCAGCCCGGGCACGGAGAAGATGCGCTCCACCACGAAGGCCCCGCCGAACATCAGGGCGATCTGGGGCCCCAGCAGGGTCACGATGGGCAGGATGGCGTTGCGCAGCACGTGCCGGCGGACCAGGCGGAGGCGGCTCATGCCCCGGGCCCGCGCGGCCAGGATGTAGTCCTGGCTCAGGACTTCCAGACAGCTTGCGCGCATGAAGCGGGCGTACTGAGCCGTGGAGTAGAAGGACAGGGCCAGGGCGGGGAGCACGACGTGGGCGAAGCCGCCCCAGCCCGTGACGGGGAACCAGCCCAGCCGCACGGCCAGGAAGTATTGGAACAGGGAGGCCAGCACGAAGTTGGGGATGGACACCCCCAGGATCGCCAGGAGCATGACCGCGTAGTCCAGCGCCCTTCCGCGGTGGAGCGCCGCCACGACACCCAGCGTGACCCCGAGCCCCGCCCCCCAGAGGATGGCCGTCAGGCCCAGCACCCCGGACACGGGGGCGTAGCGGGAGAGGATGTCCCCGACGCCCCGCCCCCGGTAGCGCAGCGACTCGCCCAGGTCCCCCTCCGTCAGCAGCCGCTTCCAGAAGAGCACGTACTGCTCCGAAAGGGGCCTGTCGAACCCGTAGCGCTCGAAGGTCTGGCGGCGCAGGGACTCGGGCAGCTTCTCGGTCATGGCCTCGATGGGGTTGCCCGGCACGGAGTGGATGATGAAGAACGTGGCGCTCATCGCCACGAACAGGGCGACGAGCGAGTAGAGCAGCCTTTTGAGGACGTACCGAGTCATCGAAACCCTTCCTTCGTCCCGCGTCCGGACGGGCGCTATCTCTCGACGGAGACGGTCTTGTAGAGCATGGCGGTGAAGGTGGGAGCGGCGTACCCCTTCACGTAGGGATGGACGTAGTCGAACCCGGTGGCGTAGGCGTAGGGGGCGATCGTCCCCTCCTCCAGCAGGATGCGCTCCGCCTCCGTATAGTTCTTTGCCCTCAGGGCCCTGTCCGCGCTCCGCCCGGCCTCCCGGACCAGGGCGTCGTACCTCTCGTTCGACCACCCCGTCGGGATGGTCCGGGTGCCCGTGATCCACAGGTCCATCATGGAGGAGGGATCGTTGAAGTCCGCGTAGTAGGATTTGTAGCCCATCTGGTAGTCCAGGTTGCGGTTGCGCTCCTGGAAGACGGGCCACTCCACGGGGTCGAGCTCCAGGTCGACGCCCAGCCTCGTCTTGTAGGCCTGCTGGAGGTACTCCGCGAAGTCCCGGGTGGCGTTATGGCACATGAGGACGACCTTCAGCTCCTCGGGAGCGCCGCTCATTCCCAGCTCCTTCAGTCCCTCGGCCAGGAGCGCCCTGGGGTCGGGATGGGCCGAGGCCAGATCCCTGACGGGCTCCCCCGCCAGCTTGCGGAAGTTCTCCCCGTCCAGGTCCATGGCCGGCGGCAGCCAGCCCCAGGCGGCCGGCTCCAGCCCCAGGCTGACGTCCCTGTGAATCTCCTCCCGGTCGAGCGCGAGGCTGAACGCCAGGCGCACCTTTTTGTTGGAGAAGGGCGGGACCGTCTGGTTGAAGAAGACGTATTTGGTCTCGGGCATATAGACGATGTTCTTGACGTACCCGCCCTTGCCGGCGGGGTTCTCGTCCAGCTTCTTCGCCCACTCCGCGGAGTAGACGGAGGTGAGGTCCAGCCCCCCGTTCTCGAAGTCGCCCACCTTGGTCGACTCCTCGGCGACGATCTTCATCTCGAGGCGGTCCAGCTTCACGTTCTCCGCGTCCCAGTACAGGGGGTTCCTGACGAAGGCGAGGGAGCTGTTGTGGACCCACTTCTCGAGGATGAAGGGGCCGCAGCCCACGATCTTGCCCGCGTCCGTCCCGTAGGCGTCCCCGTACTTCTCCACGACGTCCCGGCGCGCGGGGAACATGGCCGTGCCCGCCGCGCTCTGCAGCAGGTAGGGGACCGGGTGCTCCAGTCGGACCACGAGCGTCCGGTCGTCGGGGGCCTCCAGCCCGAGCTCGGAGAGCGGCTTCCTGCCCAGCAGGACGTCGCCCGCATTCTTGATGAACCGGACCTTCCCCGAGATGGGGGACGCGGTCGCGGGATCGAGCACGCGGGAGATCCCGTACACGAAGTCCGAAGCCCGCAGCGGCTCGCCGTCGGCCCATTTCATCTCCCTCAGTCGGAACGTCCAGGTCAGGCCGTCCTCGCTCGTCTCCCAGGACTCCGCGCAGGCGGGCACCGCGACCTCGCGTCCGTCCTTGACGACGATGCCGGTCAGCCCCTCGATGACCTGGGAGGCCACCATGGCGGAGTAGTAGTCGGAGACGCGCGCCACGTTGAAGGAGTCCGGCTCCTCGTCGATGGGAATGCGGAGCACCCGGGGCTCCCCGGCCCGGGACGCGCCGGCGAACGCCAGAGACAGCCCCAGGCAGAGTGTCAGCAACACAAAAACGCTTAGCCTTTTGATCACGCTTGACATGATTTTTCCTCCTCGCCTACACTCAAAAACAGGATTCCCGCAGGAACAGCCTCCCACCGTGCCCCTATGTCTGCTCCGCCTCCAAGAGCGTCAGGATCTTCTCGAGCGTCCGCGCATAGACGGCATTGTCCCTTTTCCGCGGGTGGGGCAGGTCCAGGGACTCCTCCAGGATGATCCGACCCGGTCGGGCAGACATGACGACGATACGGTCGGCCAGGAAGACGGCCTCGTCCACGCTGTGCGTCACGAACAGGATCGTCTTGCGGTGCACCTGCCATATCTTCAAAAGCTCCTTTTGCAGGATGATCCGCGTATGGGAGTCAAGGGCGCCGAACGGTTCGTCCATCAGCAGAATCTCCGGGTCGTTCGCCAAGGCCCGGGCGATCGCCACGCGCTGCCGCATCCCCCCGGAGAGCTCGTGAGGGAGGGCCCGTTCAAAGCCGCTCAGCTTGACGAGTTCAATGTAGTGCGCCGCCGCCGCTTTCCGCTCTCCAACCGGACGTCCCAACAGCTCCGGGCCCATCCAGACGTTCTCCTCCACGCTGCGCCAGGGCATCAACGAGTATTCCTGAAAGACCATGCCCCGCTCCCGCCCGGAGCCCTCGATCTCCACCCCCTTCATCAGCGCCCTGCCTCCGGAGGGGCGCTCCAGGCCGGCCAGGATCCGCAGCAGAGTGGACTTCCCGCACCCGGAGGGCCCTACGATGCAGACGAACTCGTTCTCCTTCACCGAGAGGTTGACGTCCAGGAGGGCGGCGACGTCCCTGCCTTGGTCCGATGCGAAGCGTTTGCCCAAACCCTCGATCCTGAGAAGACTGTTTTCCCTCATCATACCATCACCTGTAGAGGCTTTGCCACTGAAAGGCCCTGCGCTCGATCAGGATGAAGATCGAATCGATCAGAATCCCCATGACGCCGATGGCGATCATCCCCGCGATGACGACGTCCGTCTGCGCCACCGTGTAGGCGTGCGTGATGAGGTATCCGACCCCCGAGATGCTGCCGGGCATCATCTCGGCGGAGACCAGGCACATCCACGCAACCCCGAGCCCCACCCTCAGCCCCGTGAAGACCTGCGGGGCGGCGTGGGGGAGGACGACGTACCGAACGATCTGCCACGGCGACGCACCCAGAACCCGGACCGCATCGATCAGCGTCACCCGAACGCTCTGGACGCCCCCGATGGTGTTCACCAGGATGGGGAAGAAGGCCCCGATGAAGATGATGAACAGCATGGAGATCTTGATGTTGCTGAAGAAAGGGTACCACGCCCCCTCTTCGATGCCCAGGATCGTCGCCATACTGGCGACGCCGAACCAGGCCAGCACAAGAGGGATCCAGGACAATGGGGGGATGGGGCGAAAGAGCCCGGCCAACAGCCCCAGCATCCGGTTCAGCCAGCTCCAGTATCCCATCGCGAGCCCCAGCGGAACGGCAACGAACACGGCCAGGAGGTACCCCCCGAACACGCGGACAAAGCTGACGGTCACGTTGCCGATCAGAGACCCCATGTTCAGCAGGTCCTTCGTGGGGTGGAGCAGGATCGCCAACACCTCTTCGATCTTGGGCAGTACGACGGCGTTATCGATCCTCAGGGACGCGTAGTGCCAGAACAGCAGGAAAAGCGCCGGGGCGACCAGAGACAGCGCACCCCGGCTCAGGCAATGCCTCATCGTCTATTTCGCGTTCTGCTTCTCCGCGTAGCGGAAGTCGAAGACCAGTTCCTTGCTTTCCTCGAGGGTCTTGCCCTTCAGAAGGTTCTTGAACTGCCCCATCCTGTTCATCATCTCCGGGTACAGAGAGGCGTTGCGGAACCATTTCGCGTCAGGGTTTGTCGAGTACGTCATCTCGGACATTCGCGTCGCCTCGACGGGGACGCCGAACCAGACCGCCGAGAGTTCGTCCGCCTCGTCCTTATGGGCGTTGCACCAGGCGCTCGACTTCGTCAGCAGCTCCAGGTAAGCGTCCAGGATGTCCGAGTGCTTCTCGATGACGTTCACGTGTGCGGCGGTCACGCAGCAGGGGAAGTGGTCCCACTTGCCCGCAGGGGGAAGGGTCTTGAGGTCCAGGATCATCTTGCCCTGCTTCTTCAGCACGGCCACCTGCGGGACGGGTGCTGGAGCAACCCAGAAGTCGACCTGTCCCGAGGTCAACGCGGGATTGAAGTTGGCGACCCCTTTCAGGTCGACCAGGAGGACGTCGGCCTCCTGCTTCGTCGCGTTCGCGTCCCCGGTCAGGCGCAGGCCGGCCTCGAAGAGCGCGGCCTCGACAAGGACCTTCGGAGCGCTGGTTGGAGAATGGTAGCCCAGCTTGACGGGCGCCTTGGCCTCCCTGATAAACGCCAGAAGGGAATCCCAGTCGTCGACGGGGGAATCCAGGCGCCCCACCATCGCGATACCGTCCGCCTGGATGGGAGCCAGCACCTTGATCGGCGTGCCGTTGTCGATCGCCGACAGCATGGCGGGGAACGAGTTTGTCGTCAGGTCCAGATGGTTCTGGGCGAAGAGCGATGCGGCCTCGGAACCGCTCTTCGTCACGATGACCTCGAACCGGGCCATCTTTTTGTCCCCCCGGTAGAGGTCGTACTTCTCCTTCTCGACGACCGGCTTGAACCAGACGCCGAAGTCTTTGAAGGCCTCTCCCTTCTGCAGCGCGATGGTAAAGCCCTGCTGGTGCGTCGTCATGGTGTAGGCCATGCGGATCACAGGGACCTTCTCCTCCTCCGCAGCGAACGCGGGCAGAGCAAAGGCCCAGGACAGCGCCAGTACCGCAGCAAATTTCTTCATTCTCGACACTCCTTTTTTCTCTCGGCGAAGCCGTGAGGCCAACGCCGCAAAACGCCGGACCCTCAACTGCGATGGGGCTCCCGTCCCCGCAGCGCCTGCTTCTGCGCCAGGAGCGCCGCGCCCAGCGCCCCGGCGAACTGCGAGTCCGGGCTGACCCGGACGGCGCAGCCCAGCCGCTTCTCCAGAAGGCGCACCAGGCTGCGGCTTCGCGAGACCCCGCCGGTGAAGGCCACGGGCTCGTGGAGCCCCACGCGCCGCAGCATCCCCTCCGCGCGGGAGGCGACGGAGTCCAGCAGCCCCAGGGACAGGGCCCGCTTGTCCACCCCCTGGGCCAGGAGCCCCACGACCTCGGACTCCGCGAACACCGTGCACATGCTGGAGATGGCGCGGGGCTCGAGATCGTCGGGCAGGCTGCTGAAGTCGTCCAGGGTGCAGCCCAGCATGACGGCCATGTTCTGCAGAAAGCGCCCCGTCCCCGCGGCGCACTTGTCGTTCATCAGGAAGTTGACGACGTTCCCGTCCCGGTCCAGGGCGATGGCCTTGCTGTCCTGCCCCCCGATGTCCAGGATCGTCCGCACGCCGCCGGGCTCCCCATCCCGAAAGAGCCGGCCCGCACCCACGGCATGGCAGGAGATCTCCGTGACGCGCCCGTCGGCCTCCACCGCGTTCCGCCCGTAGCCGGTGGCGACCGTGCGCGCCACGTCGCCCCGCGTCAGGCCGTTCCGCTCCAGGAGCCGCGCGCAGGCGTCCGTCCCCGTCTCTCCGGGGTTCCAGCCCGTGGGGACGACGCAGCGGTCGGCCCACTCCGAGCCGCGCATCAGGACGGCCTTGACCCCCACCGAACCGATATCCACCCCGACCGTCCAGATCGGCGCGCCCACGCCGTCCGCCCCCGTGCCCACGGCCCCTACCCCATCATCTCGACGAAGGCGCCCATGCGCGTGTTGAGCTGCTCCACGTCGCCCTGATAGTAGTCCGTCTCCACGGTGATGCAGGGGATGCCCATGCTCTCCATGCGCTCGTGTACCTGAAAGGACTCCACGTTGTAGGTGTGGCACGCCTGGAGGATGAGGTCCACCATCCCCTCGGCGGCGTACTCCCCGGCGAGGTCCTCCAGCAGGTCCAGACGCTTGTCGTTCGGCGTCATGCAGGAGCAGGGGATGTCCAGGTACTTCCGGGCCAGGGCCTCGTAGGGGGGCAGCGACTCGTCCACCAGCTCGTAGTTGGGCTTGATGCCCCCGCAGTTCTCGAATGCGACGATCACGCCACCGTTTTCCTCGATGGCGTTGAACACCTTCTCCACGCTCTTGCCGGTGGGGCAGCCCGTGACGATGATGCGCCGCCGGTCCGGCGACACGCGGCGCTCGCCCGCCTCGTAGTTCTCCCGGAGCTTGCGCGTCAGGTCCCGGATCAGGTCCAGCATCCCGGGGTCGCCGAAGCTGATCTTGAAGTACTCGTTCACCACGTGGACCTCGCGCCCCGACAGCGGCGCCGGGTTCAGCTTGGAGAGCTCGTAGAGGTCCGACATCACGCGGCGCTCCTCGTTGCGCCATGCGATCTCGCGCCTCAGCGCCTCCTCCGTCACCACCGTGCCCAGGGCCTCCTCCAGCCTCCGGGCCAGGCGCTCGATCTCCGTCCGCCACTGCCCCACGGCCTCCTCGGAGACGGTCTGGGGCAGCTGCATGACGTGCGTAGGCCTGAGACGGTCCATGATCTCGTACATCTTCTTCTTGCCGTCGCAGGTCGTCTCCCCCACCACCAGGTCGCAGAAGTGGAAGTAGGGACAGGTGTCGGTCAGGGCGAAGCCGTAGCTGGCCTTGACCAGCGGGCAGAGGTTCCGCGGCAGGTGCTCCTCCGCCGCGGCGATGGGCTTCTCGCTCGTCGCGCACAGGGTGGCCGGGATGGCCCCCGCGGCCCGGATCACCTCGTAGGGCGTGTAGGCGCAGTAACAGCCCACCACCTTCCGCCCCCCCTCGACGGCCTCCTTGATCCGCACCGGACCGGCGGGAATGGCCTCCCGCATCTTCCCCAGAATCGCATCGATATCGTGCATGGTTTGAAAACCCCTTTTCTCCTCAAATACGAAAAATACGAAATACGCAGCAGAGGACGCCATGTGCCGACGGGCACAGAGCGCTCGCAGACCTGCAGAACAGGACAGGAACGGCAAAAAGTAAGGGAAGCCCCCATCGGGGGGCCACCGAACGGTGCGGTGAAATGGAGGGACGGGCGGAATCGCCCGTTTGCCGGATCGTTTATCTAAACGAAAGATCGCCCCGCGAAGAACCGCACCGAACGATGCATCCCGTGCACCGCGGCCCGGAGCGTCAGACAAAACCGGACATGGCGATCCTCCTCTTTCGGGAACGAGATTTCCGGTGCAAGCGCCCGGAGGCTCCGCAAGACAAAATGAGCCGAATGTAAGTATGTTCCGAACGGGGCGGAAAAGTCAAGGGGTCCGTCGCCTGCTCGTTTCAATTCCCAATCCTCTGCGGGCAGCGGGCGAAGGACCGGCGTGCACGTGAACTGTGTAGGCCGCCTGAAGGACTCGATCGGAATCGAGGCGGCATTCGCGGCCCGATAAAATCCCCGAGCCCGGCGGCGCAGCGACCTTACGGCCGGAATCCCTCCATCCACGCGACGATGCGCGATATCGCGTCGTCGCGCGCGGCGTCGTGCAGGATGTCGTGGTAGCAGCCCGGAAGGATCTCGAGCGTCTTGTCCGGCGAGGCGGAGCGGCTGTGGATGATCCGCGACGACTCCACCGGGACGAGACGGTCGTCGGCCCCGTGGAGCGTCAGGCAGGGCAGGGCGTGGCGGTGAAGGGAGGCGGTCAGGTCGTCGACGCCCCGCACGAAGACCTCGTAGAGCAGCTTGTTGGTGAAGGCGTGAAGCACCCAGGGGTCCCGGTCGTACTCGTCCGCCACGTCCGGGTCCCTGCTGAGCAGGGCCGAGCCGACGGAGGGCGAAGTCCGCATCGCTATCCTCCCGATCTGGGGCCGGCGGAAGCTGCGGTAAAGCGGAAGCTCGCAGGCGCAGGCGCCCAGAAAGACCTGCCCCGACAGCCCCTCGGGATACCGGATGCCCAGGAGGAGGGAGACCAGCCCCCCCATGCTGTAGCCGCAGGTGAACAAGGGGCCCGGCGCGTCCCTCCGAGCCGCGCCCGCGATGAATTTCGCGTCGACCACGAGGTCGTCGTAGTCGTTCAGGCAGGCCCGGGCGCCCCCGGACCGTCCGTGCCCGCGGTGATCGTAGCGGACGACCCTCCAGCCCGCGGCATTGATCCGGCGGACGGGTTCGTCGAACCTTCGGCAGTGCCCTCCCAAACCATGCAGCAGGACGACCGTGCCGCGGAACGGCTCCGGCGCGTCGATGCATCGATAAAGCTCCGTCCCGTCGAAGGAACGGACGATCTCCTCGTGAAACATGCTCCCCGCCTCCCCGCGCGCTCCGGAACCGGGAGGGGCCGGAACGCGGCATGGCTATCCTCCCCTCATTATAAGATAAGGGCCGAAATACCGGCGGGGCGCACAATTTTCTTTCAAAAGCTCCTTGACAAATCGGCATGGCGGAGTTATCCTCCCCAATGTTGATTATGCGTCTCAGTTTCATACCCTGATTTCGGAGAGGAGGCGGTCCCTTGGCGGCTGCGGCGGAGTCGCGCAAGAGCACCCGTCAGAAGGCATCCATCCTGAGGTGCCTGTGCGGCATGGAGGGCGCTCACCTGACGGCGGACGAGCTCGTCGATCGCCTGAAGCGCTCCGGGACCCCGGTCAGCAAGGCGACGGTCTACCGTTTTCTGACCGAGCTGGAGGAGGCGGGGCGCGTGCGGCGCTACCGCGGCCCCGAGGGCGGCCCGGCGCTGATCGAGTACCTCGGCGATCCGGCGGAGGGGGAGGAGGATTACCATCTCCTCTGCGAGACGTGCGGGACGATGCTCCACTTCGACAGCGAGCCCCTTCGCGAGGCCTTCCATCGCTTCGCCGACGAGAACGCCCTCGCGATCGACGAGAGCAAGCTCGTCCTCTACGGGAAGTGCCCCGGCTGCGTCAAGCGGGACCGAGGCTGAGCGCATGTCACAGGCGCTCCGGTCCGTGGGGGCCGGTGCGGAGGATACGGTTCGTTCCGTCTCCAATTTTTCAGTTCAATTTTTTCATTTCCGGGAGGTTACCGAACTTTGAGGATTTCAAGAACGTTTGCGGCGGGCCTTTGCGCCCTGCTTTTGGCGTTGACCGCGGCGGGAGGCGCCGGGGCCGAGGAGCGGAAGCTGTCGGTCGTGTGCAGCCTTTTCCCGCAGTATGACTTCGTCCGGCAGATCGCCGGGGACCGTGCGTCCGTCCGCATGCTCCTGCCCCCCGGGGTGGAGAGCCATACCTTCGAGCCCCGTCCGTCCGACATGAAGACCCTGAACGACGCGGACGTCTTCGTGTTCACGGGAAAGTACATGGAGCCCTGGGCGGAGCGCATCGTCCAGAGCCTGGACAACAAAAAGCTGGTCGTCGTGGACGCGTCCCTGGGGGTCGCCCTCCAGAAGGAGCCCGACCATGAGGATCACGACGAGCACGGACATACGCACCATCACCACCACGAGTACGATCCGCACATCTGGCTGGACCTGTCCCTGGCCCGGAAAATGGTGGACAACATCGCGGCCGGGCTGAGCACGGCCGACCCGGAGCACGCGGACCTGTACGCGAAGAACGCCGAGGCGTACAAGGCCCGGCTGGCGGAGCTGGACGCGGAGTTCGCCTCCATCGTGAAGAAGGGCCGGCACCGCACCCTGGTGTTCGGGGGACGCTTCGCCTACCTTTATTTCCTGAAGCACTACGGCCTGAACTACGTGACGGCCTACGACACCTGCTCCTCGGAGGGCGAGCCGGGCGTCCAGCGCATCGCTCAGGTGATCCAGTACATCAGGAAAAAGGACATCCGCTGCATCTTCCACGAGGAGTTCGTCGTCCCGAAGGTCGCGCAGTCCATCGCCGAGCAGACGGGGGCGAAGCTGCTGACGTTCAGCACGGCCCACAACCTGACGAAGGACGAGTTCGAGAAGGGCGTGACCTTCCTGGACATCATGAAGGCCAACCGGGACAGCGTCGAGCAGGCGCTGACCCTGTAGGAGGGGCGGCCGTTGAATCGCTCCGGGGACGGCGCGCTCCTGACGCTCTCGCACGTCTCCATCGCGTACGGCTCCATCGTCGCGGTGGAGGACGTCTCCTTTGACGTCGCCGAGGGGGAGTTCTTCTGCATCGTGGGGGCCAACGGATCGGGGAAGAGCACCCTGATCCGGGGCATCCTGGGCCTGACCCCCCTGGCGGGGGGACGCGTCACCCTGGAGACGGGCCCCGACGGGGCGGCCTACGTCCCCCAGGTCGAGGGGGCGGACCGCGACTTTCCCGCGACGGTTTGGGAGATCGTGCTGACCGGGACCCAGCGCCGGGGCTGGCGCGCCCCGTTCTATACCCGCGCGGACAAGGAGGCCGCGACGGCGGCCCTCTCGGCCTTCGAGATATCGGACCTGGCGGGCCGGCGGATCGGGAAGCTCTCTGGAGGACAGATGCAGCGCGTCCTGCTTGCGCGGGCGATGTGCCGCGGGCCGAAGCTGCTCCTCCTGGACGAGCCCTGCTCGGGGCTGGACGCCGACAGCAGGCGCGGGTTCTACGAACTGCTCGCCCGGCTTAACCGGGAGCGGCGGACGACCATCGTGATGGTCTCCCACGACCTCGACGAGGTCGCCGCGTGCGCGTCGCGCGTCGCGGTCATGGCCCGGCGCCTGCTCTTCGTGGGAACGCCCGATGCCTGGCGCAGCGGGGCCTGGAAGGCCTCCATCCTCGACTCCGGCATCCTCGACCCCGAGGGCGTGCCGGTCCTCTCGGAGGTGTCGGCATGACGTTTCAAGAGGTCTGGGAGGTCCTGTCCTATCCCTTCGTCACGCGGGCGCTGATCGTCGGCGTGATGGTATCGCTGTGCGCCTCCATTCTCGGCGTGATCCTGGTCCTGAAACGCTATTCCCTGATCGGCCACGGGCTCTCCGAGGTGGGGTTCGCGGCGCTCTCCGTGGCCCTGGCCTTCAACCTGCCGCCGCTCTACGTGTCGACGCCGCTGGTCATCGCGGCGTCGTTCGTCATCATGTTCGTCAGCCAGCGCAGGAGGGTCGGCGGCGACGTGGCCATCGGCATCGCGGCCTCGGCCGCCCTGGCCTTCGGCGTCCTCGTCACGGCGCTGACGCGCGGGATGAACCTCGACGTGTGCAGCTACATGTTCGGCAGCATTCTGGCGATGACGAACGAGGACGTCGTCCTCTCCGTCGCCCTCTCGCTCTTCGTCACGGGCCTGTTCATCCTCTTCTACAACCGGCTCTTCCTGATCACCTACAACGAGGACTACGCGCGGTCGCTGGGAATAAACGTCACGCTCTATCAGTTCCTGATCTCCTTCCTCACCGCCCTCACGGTGGTGCTGGGCATGAGGATGATGGGGACGCTCCTGATATCGAGCCTGATCATCCTTCCGGCGGTCACGGCGCGCAGGCTGGTGAGCAGCTTCCGGGCGCTCGTCGTGACGTCCGCCTGCATCTCGCTGATCTGCTTCGCCGCGGGGCTGGCCCTGTCCTTCGTCTGGAACCTGCCCACGGGCGCCAGCATCGTGTCCGTCAACGTGGCGGCGCTGATCGGGGCCGTCCTTCTGTCGCGCCTCATGGGGCGCACCGCGTGAGCGGGCGAACCGGAGGCCTGCGGCGGGGAAGGGATTTTTTCATGATAAAGGAGTTTTGCATGAGGATACTGAAACGGGCGCGCACCGCAGCCCTTGGGCTGAGCCTGTGCCTTCTGGCCGCCGCCCTGCCCGCGGATGCGTCCGGGAAGCCGGACTACGTGATCCGCGAGAACTTTTTCGTGGGGATGATCACGGACATCTTCATGAACATGAGCGACTACAGGGGCAAGACCATCCAGTACGAGGGGTTCGTCCTGCCCATCACGGCGGAGAACTTCGGCGAGGGGCCGGAGAAGTTCGCCGTCGTGCGCATCGCCGTCTGCTGCGGCCCGGACGACATGCCCATCGGCTTTGCCTGCATGGGGAAGGACGCCCCTCCGGAGAACGCCTGGGTGCGCGTCACCGGGGTGCTGCAGGAGCGGGACCTGAACAACGGAGAGCCCCCTTATCCCTATCTCGACGTGCAGGAGCTGGAGGTCCTGACGAAGCGCGGCAAGCAGAAGGTAGCCATGTGATGACGGGGCCCGGGCACCGCGTGCTGAACTTCATGTTCATCGGGGCCCTGACGCGCTCGCTCCCCGCCGCCCTCTTCGGCCTCTTGGGCAGCGCGTTTCCCGATACGGTCGAATACCTGATCTGGGGCGCCGGGCGAAACCGGCACCATCGCAGGAGCTCGCACTGGATCGTCCTGTGGCTGGCGGGCTTTCTCTTTTGTTTCCTCGCGGGGGCGAAGCGCACGGTGCCGAGCCTTTCGGGGCTCGCCGCGGCGAGCCCCGAATCGGTCTGGGGGTGCGCCGCCTTCTGGTTTCTGGGCTGCGTGCTCCATGTGCTGGGCGACGCCTGCTGCGGCAAGGTCCCGCTGTTCGTCCCCTGGAGGAGGCGATTCGGGTTCCGCGTCTTCGAGATGTCGCCGCGACGCGGCGAGATGAGTCGGGGCGAGCTGATCTTCGTCGCCTTCACGTCCCTTTCGGCGCTGGGGGCCTGGCTAAGCCGGGGAGTTCTGCTCTGATCCGTCCGGGAACGTCCGGACAGGACGCCGAACGCCTCTCTGCAGTATTGTGTATGCAAATCGATGACCCCGCAAAAACAACCTCGAAATTCTGTGCTGGAGATCGCGCTCTCCGCAGGGAGATGAGCCCATGAGGTCCGAATTGAAGCTGTTCGAGGAACAAAGAGTCCGAAGCGTTTGGGATGAGGAGAGGGAAACATGGTACTTCTCCATCGTCGATGTGTGTCAGGTTCTGACGGACAGCTCCGACGGCAGGAAGTATTGGAACAAGCTGAAACAGCGTCTCAAAGAGGAAGGCAATGAAACGGTGACGAATTGTCACCAGTTGAAAATGCCTGCGGCCGACGGCAAAATGCGTCTGACGGACGTTGCCGATACGGAGCAGCTTCTACGGTTGATCCAATCCATCCCATCCCCTAAGGCCGAGCCCTTCAAAACGTGGCTTGCCATGGTCGGCAAAGAACGCCTCGATGAAATCGCCGACCCTGAGCTTGCGTTCGACAGGGCTGTTGAAACGTATCACGCAAAAGGGTACTCCGAAGCATGGATCAATCAGCGCCTCAAATCCATTGAGATCCGTAAGGAACTCACGGCGGAATGGCGGCGCTCCGGCCTCGAGACGAACAGGGACTACGCCATACTGACGAACGAAATCACAAAAGCCTGGTCCGGACTTTCCGTTTCAGAATATAAACGACACAAAAACCTCAAAAAGGAAAACCTGCGGGATAATATGACGAACCTCGAGCTCGTTCTGAACATGCTCGCCGAGGCTTCCACCACCGAAATCTCCAAAGCGGTCAGTCCGCAGGGCTTTGAGGAGAGCAGGGCTGCGGCGCGCGAGGGCGGCGCTATCGCGGGCAGAGCACGGCAGGAAATCGAAGTCAGGACGGGCAGCAAAGTCATCTCCCCGGCAAACGCAAAGACAACCGAGGCCCTGGATACGAAAGTGGATACAAAAGAAGAAGGGTGACGGAGCTCGCCGTCCGTGGCAGCAGCGTAACGAGGTTCCTCAGGGCGCGTTTCCCTGCCGGTACATCAGCGCCTCCGCCAGGTGCGGCGTGCGGATGGAGGGCTCGCCCGCGAGGTCGGCGATGGTGCGGGCCACCTTCAGGACCCGGCTGATGCCGCGCCCGGAGAGCTTCAGACGGCCCGCCATCCCGGCAAGGTAGTCCCGCGACTTGGCCGAGAGCTCCAGGTGGCGCCGCACCAGTTTTTCGGGCAGCTCGGCGTTGCAGGAGAGGCCGAACGGGGCCCAGCGCCTCTGCTGGACCTCCCGCGCCCGCACCACGCGCGAGCGGATGGCGGCGCTGGACTCGGCCCCGCCGGAGAAGGAGAGCAGCTCCTTCGGCGTCAGACGCGGGACGGCGATCTGGAGGTCGATGCGGTCGAGGATGGGGCCGGAGAGCTTGCGCCGGTACCGGTCCAGTTCCGCGGCGGAGCAGACGCACTTCTCCACGGGGTCGCCCGCGAATCCGCAGGCGCAGGGGTTGGCCGCCAGGACCAGCAGGACCCGGGAGGGGTAGGCGACGGTCCCGGACGCGCGGCTCACGACGATCTGCCCGTCCTCCAGAGGCGCCCGCAGGCTCTCCGTCAGGTCGCGCCGAAACTCCGTAAACTCGTCCAGAAAAAGAACGCCCCGATGGGCCAACGACACCTCTCCCGGCCTCAGGGCGCTGCCCCCGCCGCAGACGGAGACGGTGCTGGCGCTGAAGTGCACCGTCCGGAACGGCCTTCGCCGCCCCCGCTCGACGGGCATCCCCAGGGTGCTGCGGACGAGCAGCGTCTCGACCAGTTCGTCGTCCGTCAGGGGCGGCAGGATGCCGTTCATGGCGCGGGCGATCAGGGTCTTTCCGCTCCCGGGCGATCCGATCAGCAGCAGGTTGTGGTGGCCCGCCGCGGCGATCTCGGCGGCGCGCCGTGCGGCGGCCTGCCCCTTGACGTCGGCAAAATCGGGCTCCGCAGCGAAGTCCTCCTCGGGCATGACCGCATGGGGCGCCGGGGTGGGGGCCGACTCCCCGCGCAGTACCGCGGCGAGCTCCCCCAGCGTCTCCGCGCAGTAGGCCCGGACGCCCCGGACCAGGGAGACCTCCTCCGCGTTCTCTCGCGGGACGTAGAGCGGAAGGTCCAGCTCCCGCGCCAGGAAGGCGGCGGGAACGGCCCCGCGGACGCGCCTCAGGCGTCCGTCCAGCGCCAGCTCGCCCATGTAGAGGGCCCGCTCCGGGGGACGGAGCGCCCCGGCGGCCCCCATCATGCAGAGCGCGATGGGCAGGTCCAGCAGGGCGCCCTCCTTGGGCACGTCCGCGGGGGCCAGGTTCACCGAGACCCGCCCCTTCAGACCGAGGCCCAGGGCCCGCAGGGCGGCCCGGACCCGTTCCTTCGACTCCCGGACCGCCACGTCGGGGAGCCCGACGATGCTGATGGCGAACAGCCCGCCCGTCATCTCGACCTCCACCTCGACGGGAACGGCCTCCATCCCCCTCAGGGTGACGCCCAGCGTGGCGTTCATGAGGAAGCCTCCTCTCCGTGGATTGAAGATGTCCTTTTCAGCCTGAACGGTTCCGCCTGAGGCGTATCGATGGCGTCGATAATCCTCAGTTTGAGTTCCTCATCGTCGAATTCTTCGTTTACCGTGTTGACGACGATCTCGTACAGCAGGTCCTTGCCGATCGCCCCAGCCGCTACGTGCCGGCAGACATTCTCCATTTTGGCCATGAATCGTCCGGCGCAATAGACGTACCCGTTCAGCAGAAGCATGTGAGTACACAGAGCGATGGCAAATCGCTTGTTGCCGTCGAGAAAGCAATGGTCCCGGCACAGAGAAAAAAACAGGTGCGTCAACTTCTCCTCGAAAGTCGGGTAATACGTGTCGTCCCGAATGAAGTCCAGGACGCTCCGGAACCGCGCTTCGCCGTCGCCGATAAATCCGCTGGCGCCCCCGCCGCTTACGGCGATGGTCTTGGCATAGACCGACAAGGCGCCTTGGGGCGTAGGGTACAGGATAACCATTTAGCCCCGATCCCTCAGGCGTTTCAGCACATCCTGCGCGTCCTCGATGCGCTCCGCCAATTCCTTGCTCTTTTCCCCAAGAAAGCGCTCGAAGTCCTCGACCGGCAGGGCGCGGATGTATTCGGAGATGTTCTCGTGCAAGGCGTCACGGAATGCCAGATCGCGGCTGGCCATCTTCATTCGGGCCTTTTCGATCAGGGGTTTCCAGAGCGGGAGGGCGGCCAGCTCGTCAAAAACAGAGTCCACCTCCCAAGGCTCCAGCTTTCTCTCCAATGCCTCGCTGCGCTTTTCCAGCTCGGAGGCCAGCCCGCTCTCGAAAGCCGTAATCAGATCGAGCACCTCGGAATAAAAAGTATGGCGGGTTCGATCCTTCTGGGCAAGCCTCAAGATTTTCCGATACTCCTGGTTCCTTTCCCTGAAGATGGCGAGGTAGATTTTGTTGGTGTAATTGGCGTACTTGAAGTTGCCCCCGCTCACAAAATCCCTGAGCGCGTCCGTAAATTGCCTGTGGTAATCTTCATCCTGATACAGCGAGAAGATGAAATCCTCATCCCTCTGGTTGATGTATTTCGTCGAGCCGCCGCACCGCAGATTGATGGTATCGATCACGATATCCAGGATCATCTGACGCATCAGGCGAGCACGACTGCCCTCCACCACCAGCATCGCGAGGTTCAGGAAGGCGCGGAAATCGAAGACGCCCAGCTGAGGGCTCCTGAGAATGTTCCCGACATCGATTTCGGGAACATCCGTTTGAGAAAGTATTTTTTTCAGTGATTGCAAGATCTCGCCCCGCAAAACCACATACCCGTTTCGGACAAGTTCCTCGTTGTGGTTTTCAAGATAGCGCTCCACCGTGCGAGGCGCTATCTCCAGGAAGGACGCGACCTGCTCCTTCAAAAAGACGTATCGGCCCTGAAAAAGAATCCCACGAAGCCCGACGGCCTTTTCTATCTCCCGCATCGCCATGGCGTTGTTCAACACATTGCTGCGATCAAGGTGGGAATCCGTTAGGTTTCGGCCCATATCGACAATCCCGCTCCTTTTTGGGGCCGTGCGCTCGCGACGGGCACGGCCTCCATCCCCCTCAGGGTAACGCCCAGCGTGGCGTTCATGACGGGCAGTCCATCCCGCGCGTGACGTCCCGGACGTGCTCCAGGCGCCACTCCGGCTCCGCGGCGTCGCGGTCCGCCGTGCTTACCGTGAAGCCGATCAGGTCGATGCGCCAGGGGCCGGTCCAGCCAATCCGGTCCGCGTGGGCCCGGCCCGCATCCACCAGGCGGCGGAGCTTCCGGGGCCCGACGGAGTCCAGGGACGACTGCACCTCCCCCAGCGTGCGGCAGCGCACCTCCACGATCACCAGCTCCGATCCGTCCATCGCGACGATGTCGAGCTCCCCGTAGGGGTTGACGAGGTTGCGCCCCAGGACCTTCCAGCCGGGGGATCTCCTGATATAGGCCTCGGCCCGGTCCTCGGCGCGCCGCCCCAGCTCCAGATGGCGCGTCATGCCGACTCCCCCCTGTCCAGTCGATAGACCCAGGCCAGAACGCGGGCCACGACCTCATAAAGCTCGGCCGGTATCTCCTCGCCCAGCTCCAGGGAGAGCAGCGCGGAGACCAGCGCGGCGTCCTCGACGACGGGGACCTCCGCCTCCAGGGCGCGCTCCACGATCTTCCGGGCGACGAGGCCCTCCCCCCTGGCGACGACGGTCGGGGCCTCCATCGCCTCGCGGTCGTATTGGAGGGCGACGGCCCTGTCCCACTTCCGGCCGCTCATCAGACGGTCAGGTCCAGGCCCCGCCCGGACAGGAGACGGTTCCTGAGGTGCTCGACGACGCTCCGGGAGATGCCGATGAACCGGACGGGCAGCGCCGTGCCCTCCAGCTCCTCGCGGACGTCGCCGCGCCTCCGCTTCAGAAGCTCGCAGGTCTCGGCACGGTCGGCATGGAGGTCGAGGTTGCAGCCCCGCCCGTCGCTCTCGACGGTCCCGCCGACAAATCCCAGCCTCGGCCCCTCGACGCCGAACCCGACCTGCCAGTACCGCCGGCCGTCCTCCTCGCAGACCCGCCCCACGAAGACGCGCGCCGTGAGGTCCGGGGCATCCTCCGGCCCCGGCCAGAAGGGCGCGCCCAGCAGGAGGGGGTTGACCTCGTCCCTCGGGGCGTGCATCAGCAGGGAGTGCGCCCGAAGAAAGCGGGCGAGCTCCCCCTCCCCCTCCTTCAGGCCGCGCAGGACCTCAACGGGGTCCTCGCCATTTCGGGCCCGTTCCCGGAGCTCCTTGCGGATCCGCGCCCAAAGGGCCGTCGCCGCCCCGCCGCCGAGGGCCGCATATTCCGTCAGGAGCCGGACGTTCTCCGCCGTCAGCGGGACCCCGCGGGCCCAGAGCTCGATCAGGGAGGAGAGCTGGTCCGGAGCGCTCCCCACGCGCCTCCAGGCGTCCCGTACCGCCGCCAGCACCTCGTCCGAGAGCGGCAGGCCGCGCGCCAGAAGCGCCGTCGCCACCTCGCGGTCGGAGGCGGGGACCCGGGAGAGGAAGGAGAGCTCCTCCGGGGAAAGCCGCAGGACGGGAACGCCGTCGGTCCCCGAGGCGTCCCAGACGGCGCGGAAGCGCTCCCCCGCGATGAGGGTCAGCGTCGCCCGAGCCAGAAGGGTCTGGGCCGGGCGACCGTCCTGCGCATCGATGCGGACGGAGTAGGTGCCGTCCGCATTGCGTCCGAGCACCTGTCCCTCCACCACCGTCCCCGTGCGGGGGGAGGCGAGCGGCGATGGGGAAACGGGCCTCCCCGGGGAGGCGGGGGCCGTTCCGATCCCTCCGGTCCCGGTCTGGTTGGGGCCTATCTGCACGTTGAGGTTGGAGATCGGGGGCATGGCTATCTCTCCTTATCTTCTCCTCGCCCGTATTCTTCCCGGCGTATGTTCCGGCAGAAGGATTCGCGGTGCACGGGCGAGAGCCCGTGCCGGGCCACCGCCTCGCGGTGCATGGCGGTCGGATAGCCCTTGTGCCGGGCGAAGCCGTAGTCCGGCCACAGACGGTCGAGGGCGGTCATGGCCCTGTCCCGGAGCACCTTGGCGACGACCGAGGCCGCCGAGACGGCCGGGACGATGTCGTCCGCGGCCACGAGCGGCCACTGGGGGAAGGGCAGGTCCGGGATCGCCAGGATGCCGTCGACCACCACGCACTCCGGTTCCCGCGCCAGCAGGGGCCGCAAACGTAGGACGCTCCGTCCCATGGCCCAGAGCGACGCCCGGGAGATGTTGTCGCGGTCGATGCGCGCCGCGCCGGCGGCCTGAGCGCGCCACGCGACGCCGAGCTCGGCCATCGCGTCCCAGAGACACTCCCTTCCCCGCGCCGTCAGCTTCTTGGAGTCCCGCAGCCCCAGGGACAGCAAGGCCTCCTCCTGAACGGTGGTCAGGGAGACCGCGGCGGCGACGACGGGCCCCGCCAGAGGCCCCCGCCCCGCCTCATCCGTCCCGACGATGGCGCCGGGCCCCGAGGACCGAAGCACGCTCAACCGCTCCAGGGCCTCGTCCCGGGAGCCCCGGGGACGGGCGGCCCGCCCCTCGGCCCCGCGCTCTAGGCCGCCCCGTCTCCCCACAGCGGGTCCCCCGGAAGCTCCAGGGTGGCCGGCCCCAGCTTTCCGGACGAGAAGGCGTCCATCAGGCGGCGGCCCGCCAACTCCCTGTCGACCTCCCCCCCCGAGACGAGGCAGCCCAGGCGGCGACCCAGCCGCTCCAGCGTCAGCTCCCCGGGCTCGTCCCGCTCCTCGATCTCCCATTTCTTCAGGAGCGCCCCGAAGAGCCCGCGCGCCCTGAGGAAGCGGATGAAGGAGAGCGCCGAGGCCTCGAAGCCGCCCAGCACCTCCGCCTTCGCGCAGCCCAGCCAGGAGAGCACGCTGTGGACGCCCGGCTCCGCGTGAGGGTCCAGGATCCCGGGCGAGTCCACGATCAACAGGTCCCCGCTGCGATACCAGCTGACCTCCCGGGTCAGTCCGGGGATCCCCCCGACGCGGGCCTGCGCCTTGCCCACCAGGGCGTTCAGCAGCATCGACTTGCCGACGTTGGGGATGCCCATGACGGCCAGCCTGAGCTCCCGGTGAGCCGGCTTCCGGGCCGAGAGGGCCTTGCGGAGGGCCGTCGGCCGCTCCCTGCGGAGGTCGAGCGCCCATACCTCCCGCCCCCCGAGCTCCAGCTCCCGGATCCAGACCCGGGTCCGCTCCGGGTCCGCCAGGTCCTTTTTGGCGAGGACGAGCATCACGGGCTTGGCACGGGCGAAGGAGGCGACGAGAGGGGCTGAAGTAGAAAAAGGCGCGCGAGCATCGCGCACCTCTACGATAAGATCCAGCTTTTCGAGGAGCTCGGCCAGCTTGCGCCCCCCGCGGGCCATGTGCCCGGGATACCAGACGGTCCGTCCCACTTCAGCGCGGAAACCCGATGCGGGTCAGGGGCCAGTAGCGGAAGAAGACCGGGCCGTGGATGTCGGACGCCGAGATGAAGCCCCAGAAGCGGCCGTCCTGAGAGTTAGGTCGGTTGTCGCCCATGGCGAAATAGCTGTCCTTCGGCACCGTGAAGGGGACCTCGGGGAAGACCCGGTTGGGCCGAAGGGTGTATTGGTCCCGGTTCTGGACGTAGGGCTCGTCGATGGGCTCGCCGTTGACGTAGACCGTCCCGCTGCGGATATCCACGGTGTCCCCCGGAACGGCGATGATGCGCTTGACGAAATCCCGGTCCCGGTCCTCCGGATACCGGAAGACGTAGATCGTCCCCCGAGAGGGCTCGAAAAACCAGTTCCAGAACTTCGCCACCAGGACCCGGTCCCCCACCTCCAGGGTGGGTACCATCGAACCACTGGGGATCCAGAAGGCCTGCACGATAAAGGTGCGGATGATCATCGCCAGGGCAAACGCCCAGACGATGGTCTCAAGTGTCTCTCTCCACCATGGTTTTACGACTTCAGAAGCCAAATGACATGTCCTCCGTTCCCTCTCTCGACATTCTTCGATTACTATAACGCGAATGCCCTCCGCAATCAAGAGAGGAAACGTTCCGCCGCCGGGACAAACCCTAGAAAAAACGTGTATAATAAGGAAACCTGCGTAATCCATGCAATTGTAAACGAACCTGTCCGTTTTTTTCATCTTTTTCAATTTTATTTAGGGGGAATCGTCCATGTCGTTCCATCACAGCCGTTCCAAGCGCCCCGGCGCCCTGCAGCTGAGGAGCAAGATGCTTCTCTACATCCTGCCCGTCGTCATCGTCATCTTTTCCGCCGTCATCCTCTATGTGGCCGTCTCCTCGTCGGCCAAGGTCTCCCATGACGCCGAGACCCTTACCCTGGCTTCGTCCAAGGTGGCCGCGCTCACCGTCACGGACACGATCACGAGCAACATCAACATCCTGACGACGATCGCCGAAGCCATCCCCCGCCTCGACAGCAGCCTGGGCAGCTCGCGGAACACCGTCCTGACCCTGCTGGAGTCGGGCGCACTCCAGCGTCCGGAGATCGTCTCCATGTGGCTGGCCTTCGAACCCGACGCCTTCGACGGCCGGGACAGCGATTTTGCGGGCGAAGAGTGGTACGGCAAGACGGGGCAGTTCACCGCCTCCTTCGTGGAGAGGAACGGAAAGGCCGTCCGCACCAACGACGTGACGCCCGAGAAGATCTACGTCCCCGGCGACGGGGACTTCTACACGGTCCCGCTCCGGACGGGCGAGGCCACCATTGGGGACCCGGAGTACCTCACTTACGAGGACGGGACGAAGGCCCTGGTCTCCACTATCTCCGTACCCATCGAGATCGAGGGGAAAACGGCCGGCGTCGTGGGCATCGACCTGGACTACGCCCAAATTCAGGAGAGCCTGAAGTCCATCAGGATCATCAGCGACCGCACGGCCATCATGCTGGTCGACGACGACGGCTTCATCATCTATTCCACGACCCCCGAGTACGTCGGCAAACAGCTGGGCGACCTCATCCACGGTCAGGAGAACGCCGACGAGACCCTGCGTAGCATCAAGGAGGGCAGGAACTATTTCCGCTACGGGCACTCCGCGTCCCTGAACGGGCAGGTTCTGAAGACCTACACCCCGGTGCACCTTCCTCCCGCGAAGCAGACCCTCTCCGTCAGCGCCCTGGTTCCGGTGGACGACATGCTGGCGGACTCCCACGCGATGACCCGCAACACGATCCTGGCCGCCGTCGTGGGGCTGATTTTGATCTCCGGGACCGTCTACTGGCTCACCGGACGCATCCTGCGTCCCATCAACGCCTTCGGGGGGCTTCTGAAGCGCGCCGCCACGCTTGACTTCTCGACCGACCAGTCCAAGGTCTGGCTGTACGACTACAAGGACGAAATCGGCGACATGACCCACAGCTATTCCCAGCTGAAGCACAGCATCGTGGACATGCTGCGCAAGCTGAACGCTCAGGCATACAGCTTCACCGAGTCCGCCCAGAACCTGGCGGCCATCTCGGAGGAGGCCGTAGCCTCCATGGAGGAGGTCAAGGCGTCCGTCGACGAGGTGGCGCGCCTCTCCGAGGAGAACTCGGAGTCGCTGGCGCGCACGAACTCGGCGGTCGACGAGGTCTCCCATGCCGCCACCTCGACGGCGAACTCCGCCGAGGAGGGCGCGGGCATAGCCGCCCGCACCGCGGACCTGACGCAGTCCGCCTCCATGGAGGTGGACGAGGCGGTGGAGAAGATCCGCCAAGCCGGGGAACGCTCCCGCGTGGGCGGCGAGTCCATCCGCAAGGTCAACGGGTCGGTCGAGTCCATCGCCGGCTTCGTATCCACGATAACGGGCATAGCCGACCAGACGAACCTGCTGGCCCTGAACGCGGCCATCGAGGCCGCCCGGGCCGGAGAGGCGGGACGGGGCTTCGCGGTCGTCGCCGAGGAGGTCCGCAAGCTCGCCGAGGAATCGGGCAACGCGGCCCAGGAGATCCAGAAGCTCATCGCGGGGCTGCAGAGCGACTCGGACAAGGCGGGCTCGGTCGTCCGCGACCTGGAGGCCCTGCTCGACGAGACGGTGAAGAAGTCCGGCGAGGCCCAGGAGAGCCTGAAGAAGGGATTGGACGAGGTCAACGCCCTGAGCGGCCACATGCAGACCATCGCCGCCGCGGCCGAGGAGCAGGCGGCGTCGAGCAGCGAGATGGCCGAGGCCATCGGACGGGTGACCTCCGCGACGTCGGAGGTGGGACAGACGCTTGAGAACATCAAGCGGGCGACGGCGGACACCGCCGCGGCCAGCGAGAACGTCGCCGGGGAGGCCCAGAGCATGAGCGAGGGCGTCGCGCATCTGGAGCAGCTGCTCGACCAGTTCCAGTACGACGGCAAGGGGCAGGAGACCGGGAACAGGGCGCCGCTTCCGGCCCCAAGCCCAAAGAACAAGAGGTGAGGATCGGCAGCTCCTCCGCTGCCCCGATCGACGCTTCGAACACGATGAGCCCCTGATAGGAGAGGGTCGGTCCCCGCTGGGGACCGACCCTCTCGTCCTACTTTACCTTCTTTACCCTCCCCCGAGCCGATCGGGGCTCCCAGTACCCCCGTTATCCTCTCCGACGAGGAGCGCATGCCACGTTCTATCAGCGAAATGCAGGCACCCTAGGGCCCCAGGCCCCGGCGGGTCAGAGCCGCGTGTAGACCGCACCCCGGGGCGTCAGGCGGCTGCGCATCAGCGAGATGTCGGAGCAGCGCCACGCGACGGACGGCACGCGCTCCAGCTCCCTCATCAGGGCCGGAGGTAGGGGCGAGCCGTCCGACCGCGCCAGGGTCAGGTGCGGGCGGAAGGGCCGGTCGTTGCGCGGAATGCCGACCTCGAACAGGGCGTCGTCCACCCGCCCCGCAAGGGCCGTCAGCTCCGACGCGCCCCGGTCCCCGCCCAGCCAGAGCGTGCGCGGACGGGCCAGGTCCGGAAACGCGCCGGCGCGGTGCAACTCGATGTCGAAGGGCTGAACCGTCACGGCCGCCACGGCCGGGCGGACCCGCTCGACCGCCGCCGGGGACAGCTCCCCCAGAAAGCGCAGCGTGATGTGGAGCTGCGCCCGGGTCACCCAGCGGCAGCGCGCCAGCGGCCTCAGCCGATCCAGCAGCCGTTCCGCCTCCCGGGCCGCCGCCTCGGAGAGCAGCACGGCCACGAAGGTCCGGACCATCTCCCCGGACTCAGGCACGGTTCAGTTCCTCCAGAACCGGGATCACGCGGTCCAGGGAGTCCACGCGCCTGTAGAGAAGACGCTCCACCTCCGGGGTCGGGGG